>JBNGDP010000007.1:0-56569 GCA_049975345.1 Oceanipulchritudo sp.
AGCATCCCTGCCGGGATGCTCTGCCTAACTTTCCACAATATTCCACGAAGAACCAAAAATCAGGATCGGGACCGGGACCGGTTTCATGCCCTGGACCTTAGCCATGGGCAAACAGGAAGGAAAAAGGGCCGGTTGGCGGTAAGCCGGATTCTGTTCCCCCGGCCGAGGCCGGGAGCGGCTCCCATTTATCTATCCCGCGCGGGGCGGAATTCCCCGACGGATCGGGGATGCGACTTACCCGGGACCATCGGACGGGCCGCCCGGTCCCCTATTTAGCCTTGCACCGGATTGGGTTTTCCGTGCCCCGTCGGTTGCCCTCCGGGCGGTGGGCTCTTACCCCACCTTTTCACCCTTACCCCGCGACGAGCGCGGGGCGGTATGTTTTCTGTGGCACTGTCCGTCATGCCGGCCTCGCGACCGGCATGCCCCCGTTTTCACGGGGAATCCTCGCCCTGTGGTGTCCGGACTTTCCTCTACCCCGCCGAAACGGGACAGCGGGAGCCCGCCAACCGGTTGAAGAACAAGCCTGCGGATGCGCGACCCGCTGGCAACACAATAAAAAAAACCTGGTTCACCTGGAATTTTGTGAAAACGCATTGCATCCCTCCCAAGGCATCCCGGCAGGGGTCGCACCGGTGGCATCCCTTCAGGATGCGCGTTCCTTTTCTTTGTCATGGCAACCCGCATTAATCTTCCACAGAAATCTTGGAAAAACCAAAAATCTCAAGCTCAGGCTTAGCCTTGAGGCCAGTGGCAAGTATAAGCTTGAGCTTGAGATTATCGGTCGAAGTAAAGGATGCGGCCGCAACTGTCGCACCGGACCAATTCGGTCCCCTTGCGGGCGAGGGAATCCACCTCGCCGGAGACCCGCAGGTGGCAGCCCTGGCACTTGCCCTCCTCCAGGGGGACCACCAGCGGCGGGCGCTTGACCTGCCCCTTGACATACCGGTATTGCTGCAGGATTCCCGGATCGATGGCGGCCTCGCACTCCTCAACCTGCTTTCGGGCATCCTCCAGCTCCGCGGAATAAGACTTGTGGTTCTGGCGGAGCCGATCGATATGCGCCTCCAGGGTTGCACGCTCCTGCCCGATGGTTTTCTTCGCGCCGACCAGTTGTTCCTGCTTGAGGTCGGCCTCCTCGAGAATCCGCAACTCGGCATCCTCCAGATCGGAAATTTTCTCCTGCATCCTGGCGATTTCATGCTCAAGGGCGGTGTACTCCTCGTTTTTCTTCACCTGCATCTGCTGGGTCTTGTACTTGAGGATGGCCGCCTCGGCCTGCTCCACCTCGCCCTCGATATCCATCCGCCGCACCTCCAACTGCTTCACCTCTTCCGAGAGGTCACGGAGGCGCTGGTCAAGCTGCCGGATATTTTCCTCCTCGGCGGCGATCTGCCCGGGGATGGACTCCAATTGCCGCTGGATGGTGTCGCAACGGGAATCCCGGTCCTGCAGGATGAGGAGTTGTTGCAGCCAGTCGGGGACCATACCGGGCATTGGAGGGGGACTGCGGAAGGTTGGCAAACGGAAAAAAACCAAAAACCAATCTATTTTTGCCGTTGCGACCGGCATGGCGGAAAGCCCATCATTGGCGGATGATCGGCCTGAACGACGCCTATGCGGATGGTCCTGTAGCGAAAATTTCCCCACACGGGGGAATGGACCAGGCCGTCCGCATCTTTCGTCCGGACGGATTGCTGCGGAGGCATCTCGGGTTGGACCACCGGCCCCAGCAGGAGGAGATGGCCCTGCGCACGATGGAGGCATGGCAGGCGGATGAGGCCCTCTTTTTCGAGGCGGGCACCGGGGTCGGCAAAAGCCTTGCCTACCTGGTTCCCGGCATCCTGCATGCCGTTGCCAGCGAGCGGCCGCTGGTTGTCTCGACCCACACCATCGCCCTGCAGGAGCAGATTGAGAACAAGGACCTGCCCCTGTGCCGGAAACTCTTCGCGGGTGAGCCGGGACTGCGCCCCTGCGCCGATTTCCGTCATGCCGTCCTGCTTGGACGGGGAAACTACCTGTGCGGAACACGCCTGGAGCAGGCTTTGAGGACAAAAACCGAGTTGTTCCCGGGGCCGGAACAGGAGGAACTGGCCCGCATTGCGGACTGGGCCCGGCAAACCAAAACCGGACTGCGCCAGGAATTGAATCCCGTGCCGCTCCCGGAGGTCTGGGACTGGGTGCAGGCGGACGGACACTCCTGCAACAGCCGGAACTGCACCCCGGAAAACTGCTTCTTCCGGCGGGCCCGGGAAGCCGTGCGGCAGGCCAATGTGATCATCGTCAACCACAGCCTGCTCTTTGCCCTCCTCGCCGCCGGTCATTTCCCGAGGGGCAAGGTGCCGGGCATCCTCTTTCCCGGCGATTTCATGGTCATCGACGAGGCCCACACCCTGCCGGCGATCGCCACGGAGTACTTCGGCCTGCAGATCAGCGCGCTGGGACTGCGGCGGCAGCTCCTCAAGTTGTATCACCCGCAAAAGCGCAAAGCCAGGGGGCTTCTCGTCAAGAAAGGGGATCCCGGACTGCGCAACCAGGTAACGGCCCTCGCCGAAGGATCCGATGCGTGGTTCAATTCCATCCGCGAGGAATTCATGCGTTCCGGCCGGCCCCTTCGCCTGCAGAGGCCGGGTTGGTATTCGAGCGACCTGGATGTTCCCCTGCGCGACCTGGTCAGCGGGATATCGAAAGTGGAGAACCGGCTCCCGGAAGGCCCTGAACGGGATGAACTGGAGGGCGTCCGGCGATCCCTGCAGGGGTACCGGGGCGGCATCAACGAGGTTCTGCAGCTGTCCGATCCGGAGGCGGTCTACTGGATCGAGACCAGCGGGCGAAAGGGGGACCGGTTGCAAATGCGCTCCGCCCCCCTGGATGTCTCGGGCCCCCTGAGGGCACGCCTCTTTGAACGGGAAACGGGGCTTCTGCTGACCAGCGCCACCCTTGCCGAAGGACCCGACATGGCTTCCTTCAAGGAAAAGGTTGGAGCGGCGGATGTCGCCTCCCGTCAGGTCCCCTCTCCCTTCGATTACCCCATGCAGGTGGAAATCCTCATCCACAAAGGGGCGCCCGTCCCCTCGGCGGAGGATGGGCGACTCGATACCGCGTTCCTCGCCAGGGAGATCGCCCGCCTGGCCCTGGAGATCGAGGGTGGAACCCTCGCCCTCTTCACGAGCTACCGGGACCTCCTGGCAGTGGAGAAGCGGTTGATCCCGGTCTGCCGAAATGCGGGACGCCCCCTCCTCTGCCAGGGTTCCGGGACCAGCCGCTCGGAGTTGCTTGATCTCTTCCGATCCGCGGGCAACGCGCTCCTGCTCGGGACCGATTCCTTCTGGACCGGAGTGGATGTCCCCGGAGCGGCCCTCTCCCAGGTTGTCATCACCCGCCTGCCCTTCGAAAACCCGGCCCACCCGGTGGCCGAGGCCCGCGCGGAACGCTGCCGGCAATTGGGAAAGAGCCCCTTCGCCGAGTTGGTCCTGCCCGCCGCCCTGGTCAAGTTCCGCCAGGGGATCGGGCGCCTCATCCGCAACCATACCGACGAGGGCCGCCTCGTGGTCCTCGATTCCCGTATCCTCAGCAAGCCCTATGGCATGCTGTTCCTCGAGGTCCTGCCCCACGGCGATTTCCGGAAGATTTCCTGAGGCATCCGGGGACCAACCGGGATGCTCTTTGCGTTTGCATCCACAGGCCGTGCGGCTAAAATGCCTTTATATGATAAAGGCCTCTTTCAGCCTGACCGAGACAGGTTCCGTCCGGACGGAAAACCAGGATCATTGCCTGCTCGACACCAAACGCGGGATTTTCGCCGTCGCGGATGGACTGGGCGGCCTTCCCAACGGGGCGAGGGCCAGCCGGCTGACCCTTGACATCCTCAGAAAAGAGCTGGATGCCGCCGGAAACACGCCCCTACACGAAACCATCGCCAACGTCAACGACGCCACCCGGGACGTCGGCTTCGGCCTCGACGAGGCCGGTTTCGGCAGCACCCTGACCATGGCCCGCTACTTTCCCGAAAAACGGCTCCTCGAGATCGCCCATGTCGGGGATTCGGCGGCCTATCTCGTTCACCGGGGAGAGGCGCGGCTCCTCACCGTCGAGCACACCGTGGCCGCCCGCATGGTTGCGGAACGCTGGGAGGACGCCTCCGAGGCCATTCCCCTCACCGCTCACCACACCCTCACCCAGTGCATCGGTCAGGACCTCTACATCGATCCCCAGGTAGTCGAGGTCCCAATACAGCCAGGCGACCGCTTCTTCCTCTTCACCGACGGCATCACCAAGGCCATGCCCGAGGAAATCGTCAAGGAAGCCATTCGTGGCAAGGGCCCTCTCGACCGGATCTGCCAGATCCTCAGCTTCCGGGTCGAGGCCGCCGGCTCGCCCGACAACTACACCATCGTCGCGGTCGAGTTTTAAAGGTCCTCCTCTGCGGCGCTCTCGAGGCGGATGAGCTCATCGAGCGAACCGAACTGGGCGAAGATGTCGCTGGGGGCGTCGAGGTCGGAGAGCAGGTTCTCGAAGATGCGCCCCTTCTCCTTTTTCAAGTTCTCGACGCGTTCCTCGATGGTGCCGCGGGTGATCATGCGGTAGACGATGACGCGCTGTTCCTGGCCAATCCGGTGGACACGGTCGACGGCCTGGGCCTCGACGGCGGGATTCCACCAGGGATCCAGGAGGAAAACGTAATCGGCGACCTGGAGGTTCAGGCCGGTGCCACCGGCCCGCAGGCTGATGAAGAAGGCGGCCGGCCCCTCGGTCTCGCGGAAGCGCTGTACCGGGCGCTCCCGGTCGATGGTGGCACCGGTCAGCTCGATCTGCGGCACACCGGGAAACTCCTCCCCGACCACGGCCCGGGCCCGGCGCAGGAACTGCACGAACTGGCTGAAGATCACGACCTTGGAACCGCCCTCGAAGGCCTCGCCCAGCCGCTTGACCAGGCTCTGCAGCTTGCCGCTGTGATGGAGGGCGGTGGTGTTCCCGGGAAGAAGCGCCGGATCACAGCAGGCCTGGCGCAGCCGGGTCAGCAGACTGAACAAATGAATGCGCTTCTCCTTCAGGGCCGCCTGCAGACCTCCCTTGAATTCATCGGCCGCACCGGCCACCAGGGCCTCGTACTGGCGGCGCTGGAAGTCGGTGAGCGGGCAGATCCAGTCGATCTCGACCTTCGGGGGCAGGTCGCGGGCCACGGCGGCCTTGGTCCGGCGAAGGACAAAGGGGGTGATTTGCTTCCGGAGCTGCCCGAGGAAGGACGCATCGCCCTTGACCTCCTCCTCGAAGTGCCGTCGGGTGCCCAGGAAGCCCGGCATCAGGAAGCGGAAGATGGTCCACAAATCCAGGGGCCTGTTTTCCATCGGGGTCCCGGTGAGGGCGATCCGGTGGTCGCTGCGGATAGCCAGGCAGGCGTGCGTCACCTTGGCATCCGGATTCTTGATGCTCTGGGCCTCGTCGAGGATGGCGTAGTCGAAATGCATTCCTTCCAGGAGGTGCTTGTGCCGCCTTAACTGGGTGTAGCTGGTGAGCCAGAGCGCCGGTTCCCGCGAATGGAATGGATCCTGGCGGGAGAGCACATGCACCGGCGTGCGGGGGTAGAAGCGCGCGATTTCCGCCTCCCAGACCGGCACCACGCTGGCCGGACAGACCACAAGGATCCGCTTCTTCCCAAGGGCTTCCCGCACGGAAAGCAAACTCAACACCTGAAGGGTCTTCCCGAGGCCCATCTCGTCCGCCAGCAGGCAATGGCATCCCGAGGAATGCAGTTTGTGCATCCAGGCCACCCCGTCCCGCTGATAGGGACGCAGGGTATCGGGCAGTTCCATGGATTCCAGGTGCTCCATGGCCTCCTCGACCTGTCGCCTCCAACTCGCCATTTCCCGGGACAGGCGAAGCCGCACGTTCGGATCGCGGGCAAAGGTGAAAAGCAGATAACGGGGCAGGATGCCCTCCCCTTCCGAGGGAAGGAGGGCCTTCCATTCATGGACGCTGCCCATCGCCTTGGGATCGATCCGGTAAATCCCTTCCCCCGGGACAAAATGAGTGTGCCCGGGCATGCGGAAGAGCCGCTGCCGAAGATCCCCGGAAAGCACCGTGCGGCCCTCCCCAAAATCAAAACGGAAGCGGCTGACCAGTCCGTCCGCCTTGACCTCGATAACCGGCCGGACCAGCCGCGCTCCCACTTTCCAGGCCTCAATGGCCGGATCCTCCTCCACCGTGTACCGGTGTTTCCACTCACCGATTTCCTCGCGGAAGAAGTGCAGGATCACCTCGCTGTCCTGCATCCGGTAGGTCCCTTCCCGGTCTCCGGGCCGGAAACCGCTTTTGTGGGCCCGGGCGGTATAGCCGATGAACTGTTCACGCTCCCAACGGTTCAGCTCCCGCATGGAGAAATGCGCCCAGTCCGCCCCCTCACCCGCCCTGGTCCAGCCGGCATCCATCCACAAACCGTCCTTGCGCGCCTCCAGGCGAACGCGGAGGCGCCGTCCGACTTGCTCCGTGGGCTTGGATTGCCTATCGGACTCTCCCTCCTGGCCTTCGGTTTCGCGAAGCTCCGCCTCAACCGGTTCCCCCACCGGGGGCAGCTCATCGGCAATGAACTCCTCCAGTTCATACATCCCCGCGACGGCCAGGCCGCGACCGGGAGCAACCTCCGGATGCGATTGACGGAAACTCGGCTGGTCCCCCTCCCAGTCCACAATGATGTACATCGGCTCCTTGCCGCGCTTGAAGTGGACGATGGCGCTGCTTTCCAGCAACTCCGTGGAACGCACCTCGCCGTGCCGGTAATACCTCCGGCCCCAGCGCAGCTCTTCCTCGGAGAAAATCCGTTCCCAGTCCGATGTCAGGCGCTGGAACCAGATCTCGATCGTCCGGGGCGTGTAGGTCCTCTGGGGGGTGCGATGGATCATTCGAATATGGACAAACCTCCAATGTAGAAAAATCCCAAAACCTAAATCAACCCCCAAATCGGGACCGGAACCGGGATCGGACGATTCCAATGCCAAAACTTGAAGTCGGTCCCGATCCCGGTCCCGGTCCCGATTTTTATTCCCGATCCCGGTCCCGATTTTTTTTGGGGGGCGGGATACAGGACGGGTGCTTTTTTCCTGCTCTTGCCTGTTTCCAGAATTGCTTTAGTGATTTCAAACTTAATGCCACTTCCACCCAATCCCCTGACACTTGAGCGGCGGGTCGAGTTCTCCCAGACCGACGCCGCCGGCCTGATGCATTTTTCGGCCTATTTCACCTTCATGGAGGCCGCGGAGGCGGAATTGTTCCGCCGGCTCGGGCTCTCCCTGCTGGAGATGAAGGACGGCATGACCTGCGGCTTTCCCCGGGTGGACTGCCAGTGCAAATTCCGGAGGGCCCTCGTCTTCGAGGATCAGGTGACCATCGAGATGCGGATCGCGGAAATCCTCGCCAACCGGATTCACTACGCCTTCACCTTCCTTGACCCGGAGGGAAACTTGTGCGCCAGGGGATCCATGACCACCGCCTGTGCCCGCCGGGAAACGGATGGAAGCCTCCGCTCAAGGGAGCTGCCCGATCCCGTGCGGTCCGCCCTGCAGGCATGGAAAAATCAGCACCCCTGAGCCCCCAGCCTTGCATTCCGGGCGGCGCTCCCCTAACAACAGAATCGTCGTCCCGTTGGCGGCCCGTTGTAAAAGCATGTCCCCCTCGATCAAGATCACCAAGGAAGAAATCAACGCCCTGCCGCTGACCGCCTATGAAGGGCCGATCACCATCGTGGACAACGACAAGGTCCTCAAGGAGGTCTTGCCGGCCCTGCGCAAGGAAAAGGTCCTCGGCTTCGATACGGAATCGCGCCCTTCCTTCAGGAAAGGGGATGCCTATCCCGCCTCCCTGATCCAGTTCGGGGGCGCCCGCCATGTCTGGCTGTTTCAGATTTCAAAGATCAAGGACAACAAGCCCCTTTGGAAGATCCTGGCCAATCCGCGCATCATCAAGGCGGGCGTGGCCATCGGGGATGACATCAAGAAACTGCAGGAGCTGATTGACTTCAAGCCGGGCGGTTTCGTCGAGATCGCGGACCTCACGCAGAAGGCCGGAATCCTCAACACGGGATTGCGCAGCCTGGCCGGTCTTCTGCTCAGCATCCGGATTTCCAAGCGTGCGCAGGTCTCGAACTGGGCCCGCTCCAGGCTGACGGAGGCCCAGATCCAGTACGCCGCGACCGATGCGTGGGTGAGCCGGCAGCTTTACATCCATATGCAGGACCTCGGCAAACGGGCACGCAAGGTGGCCCGCGCCAGGACCCATCATTCAAATCCATGACAGATTTGCACACACTTGATTTCTCTCGCGGAGAGAATGCCTCAAAGGCAGCCAAGGAGCCCACGGAGGCAATGTCCTTGGCGCGCCCCGTGGCTCCGTGAGATGATGTAAAGGGGGATCAAGGCGGCATCCATGGTTTACCTCCTTGTCGTATCGCTCCTTTGGGGCTTCTCATTCGGGCTTGTCAAAACGGAGTTCTCCGGCTTGAGCGGGGCGACCCTGGCCCTTCTGCGACTGGCCATCGCCCTGCCCTGCTTTGTCCCCTTCCTCAAGGCCCCCTTCCGAAAGGCCTCGCTTCCGAACCTGCGCCTGGCGGCAATCGGCGCGGTGCAGTACGGTTTGATGTACGTGGCCCTGTTTTCGGCTTTCAGCCACCTGACCGGGTACGAGGTGGCGCTGCTCACCATTTTCACCCCGTTGTATGTCATCCTCTCGGATGCCATCCTTGGGCGCCGGCTGCCCCCCGCGTGGTTCTGGATCACCAGCGCACTGGCCATTGCGGGAGCGTTCTGGATCTTCCAGCCGGAGACCCTCCCCCATAAATGGCGGGGGATCCTCCTCATGCAGTTGGCCAATATCTGCTTTGCCGGCGGCCAGGTCGCCTACCGGCGCCACCGGCGGGAACAGAAGGACATTCGCGACATCGACTGCTACGCCCTGCTCTACCTCGGAGCGGTTCTCGCGGCCCTGCCCTTCGCCCTGTTTCATGAGCCCATCCGGGAAATCCGCTTCCTCGACCCCCAGCAATGGCTGGCCCTTCTTTACCTTGGGACCATCGCCTCCGGGCTGGGCTTCTTCCTCTGGAACGCGGGGGCCGTCCGGGTCAATCCGGCCACCCTGGCGGTCTTCAACAACCTCAAGATCCCCCTCGCCACCCTGATCTCCGTGCTGGTGTTCCGCGAGGAGGCAGCCCTCGGACAACTCGTCCCGGGAATGGCGGTCCTCCTCCTTGCCCTGGCATGGGCGGAAACCGCCCACCGCGGGGTCCTCACCAGCCGTAAACAATAGTGAGGGATCCTTCCCGCCCCGGACCGGGCGTTCCCGGCAGGGGCTGAAAGCCCTCCCCCGTCAGGTTGTACCCGCGCAAAACCAGGTCCCAACCCTCCCTGAAGCAGTTTTCCCACACGGCCTCCGCGCCCAGGTACAACGCTTCATCCGGGCCATCCCGGAGTGCGTTCTCCGGATGATCCCGGTATTCCATGGTCAATCTTCCGCTCAGGTTGCGGGAAATGCGCCGCTCCAAGGTGGCCATTACCCGGTGCCGGGCGTAATTCAGAACATAGAAACTGGCATCGGCCGCCACTCCCGCATATTCCGCCTCCTTATGCAGCCAGCCATACCCGATCTCGATAGCCCCGGCTTGTCCCTCCCAGCGGAACCATCCCTCCAAACCCGTGACCTCCAGGTCCACTGCGGCCGCGGATCGGGAATTCGCCGCTTCCAAAGTGTACACCCAGTCCACCAGGTCCGTGTCATCACGCCGGAAAACCACGATATGGCCGCTCACAGGTCCGCTGCGCCATGACCATCCCGCCTCAAGGGTCTCGGCCATTTCGCGCCCAAGCTCCCTGTTCCCCCCGAAAAGCCCGTTTTCCGCGGAATTCAGCACGGTGTACCCGGGAACCTGACTGCTCCCGGAGAATTCAATGTGGGATTGCCAGGAGAAATCACCGCTTTCCCCGGCAAAATGCACCCCCAACTGGGGCTGCCCAACCGTGGAGTCCTCACTGCTGGTCGCGAAGGCCGCCCCCCCCTGGACCGACCATTCCCCCCATCCGGTCCGGATGGTGCGTCGCCCCAGGATTCCCCCTTCCCCGTACTCCCGCTCCTTGAAACCCCCATGCACCAGGCTGGTGCTGCGGATGATCCTGTCCCGCAGCCAGACCCACCGGTACCTCAGGTCCAGCCCCTCCCACTCCATGCCCCCATCCCCCTGCAGGCTGACCACTTCCGTCTGGTGTTCAAAGGCCTGGTTCGGCGACTCCCGCATGAACTCGTAATCGTCGCTGATCCGCCTCCAGTACCCCCCCACCCGGTGCCATCCCCCGATCCCCGCCCGGCCTTGCTCGTATTGCCAGCCCAGCAGACGGACCGTGTACGCATCCGTCTCGTTCAGCTCCAATCCGGTGTACATCCCCGGCCATCCGTAAAATTTGTCAAGATATCCGCCAAAAACCCTTAACAGTCCGGGGCCCACCGTCCTCTCAAGCCGTCCGCTCACCCGCTTGAGATCGAAATCACCCATGGCCACGCTGCCATCCCCCTTTTCCCGACTGAGCGCCACTTCGTATCCCAGTTGTCCGGCCCGGCCGGCGGACCGGAGCCCTCCCCCGAGATGGGAATCGCTGCCGAGAATGCCAAACACTTCCCCTCCGGGTTGAAGCCCGGCCCATTGCCAGTCAATCGAACCTGCCGTGGAATTGAACCCACGCAGGCCGTTCTCCACCCCGGTCACAAGCGAGGCCCCATTGAAGAAAGCCGGGTCGAGCGGAATTTCTGAAAAATAATGACCGGTCTGGGGGTCGAACAGTGCCATCCCCCCCACCATCAGCCCGGTCCCTTCAAAAATTCCCCCGCGAACCGTGATGTCCGTCTGGTAGCGGCTCCCTCCCCTTGATTGCAGGTCCACCCGGACCTCCCGCGCCATCCGGTCCGTCAACCCCACGTCCGTATGCACCGGGCTTTGCCCACTTCCCGCAAAGACCGTGAAGGGGGACAGTTCCACCAGGGGATACATGTCCGCCGAGGCCGTCGTCGCCGCCCATCCCGCCAGAATCGCGCCGGTGAAAAATCTTATCCAGATTTTATCCATGCCGCTTTTCTTGACGAAAAGCCAATCCAATCGCAATTGTTAATTAATAAAAAAACAATGCCTAACAATTATCCGCGGGAAATTTTAAGCCCCCGGCGCAAATAGGTGGGGATATCGAGATCCATCCCCTCGTAGAGGTTGCGGAGGGTTTTCTCAAAGAGGCCGCGATTCTCCTCCTGGGAGGGGAAGGGAAATTCCTCCTGGGTGCGGCTGGCTGGGAGGGGCTCGGTCTCCGCCTGGGGGAAGGCTTCGGCGGGTTTGAGGGGTCGGGCCAGAGGCTGGTTGGGGGGGATGCTGGCGGCGGGGACAGGAGCGAAGCCCTTGGTCAGGGACGGGTGCCGAATGGTCCCCATGATGGTGATGCGCAGCTGGTTATAAAAGCTGCCATCGATGGAGGCCCCCATGATCATGGAATTGCGGCAGTTGAATTTGCTCCCGAGGGCATCCATGGCCTTGTTGACCATTCCCATGGTGAGGTCCGGTCCGCCGGTGAGGTTGAGGATGAGCTGATCGGTGTCCTTGACGAAGCCGGACTCGGGAAGCTGGAGCAGGGGGCAGTTTTCGAGGTCCTGGAGGGCCTGGTCGAGGAAATCATCCCCTTTCCCGTAGCCGGTGCCGAAGAGGGTGCGGCCGCCGGGTTCCGCGAGCGCGCATTGGAGGGTGGAGAAGTCGACATTGATCAGGCCCGTGTTGAAGAGCATGGACCAGATGGAATGGACCCCCAGCTTGATCCACTTGTCGGCCATGGCGAAGGCCTCCATGAGGGTGGCCGATTCGTCCACCTGCCTGAATATCAGGTCGTTGGGCAGTGCGATGACGGCATGGCAGCGCTTCTGGAGGACCTCCAGGGCCTTGCGGGCCCGGTCGCAGCGGGCGGTTCCCTCCCGCTGGAAAGGGAGGGGGGTGAAGGCGATGACGAGGGCCCCCTCGGAGGCGGCCAACTCGGCAAGGACGGGGGCGGCCCCACTGCCCGTTCCCCCACCCAGTCCGGAGAGCAGGAACACGAGGTCGACTCCGCGAACAATCTCACGCAGGGCCTCGATATCCGATTCGGCCGCCTGTCGCCCCTTGTCCGCGGAGCCGCCGGCGCTCTTTCCCCTGGTCACCGTCCGGCCGAGGAGGAAGGACTCCTCGACGGGGGATGAGGAAAGGACCTGGCTGTCGGTGTCGATGACGGTGAGATGGACCTGCTCCAGGTCCTCCAGCTTGATGCGGTCGACGGCGTTGGTTCCGGCCCCGCCGATTCCGATGATCTTGATCCGCAGGCCGCCATCGGGAAGCTGGTCATTCACCAGCGGGTCCTGCTCCGAGAAGAATCCGGTCTGTTCCATGGTCATGTGTCGTTGGAGTTCAATTGAACAAGCCCGCCATCTTGCGCAGCCAGCGCCTGCCTTCCCGTTTGCCCTCCCCGCGGTCCTCCTCCTGCTGGTCGTGCAGGGCGTTGTAGAGGAGGCCGAGGACGGTTGCGTACTCGGGCTCGCGCAGTTCCTTGTGGCGCACCCATTCGGGACTCTCCCCGAGGGCGACGGGGACGTCGAGGGTCACCTCGGCGAGGTCGCTGATCAAGGGGGTCTTCGAGACCCCCCCGGTGAGGATCACCCCGCAGGGAAGGTTTTTCCGGGTGAGGAGGCTGCCCAGGCGGTTCTTCAGGATAATGAAGAGCTCCTCGAGCCGGGCATGGGTGATCTTGTTGATGGAAAGCTGCGAATGAAAGCTGTCGCCGATGCTGAGATCCCCCAGGAGGGGGACTTTCTTGTTGCGGTCCTCCTTCTCCACCATGGCCATGGCGCTGCGCACCTTCAGGCCCTCGGCGAACTTGCTCTTGACGCGCAGGCCGAGGCTCAGGTCGTTGGTGACGTGGTCACCGCCCACGGGTATGACCCCGGTCTGCACAACCCGGCGCCCCCGGTAAAGGACAAAGTCCGTGCCCCCTTTGCCGATATCGACCACAAGGACGCCCTGGCGCTTTTCCTCCTCCGTGGCGAGGAGGCTCCCGGAAGCGAGGGAGGAGATCACGATGTCGTTCACATCGAGCCCGAAACCGTTGATCACCATGATGTGGTCCTTGACCTTCTGCTCGTCGGCGATGACGTGCCAGTATTGGACCTCCAGATGCGAGCCCTGACGGGAGAGCGGGTTCTCCACCGGCTTGCCGTCGAGGATGAATCCGTTGCGGATGTGATGGATGTAGACCTCGCCGGGCTCGAGGACCTTGCTCTTGGCGTTTTCCACGGCCCGCTGCACATCCCTTGCCGTCACCACGTTTTCACTACCCGTGATGGCGGTCGCGCCGGAATTGCGGAAGCCCCACAAATGGCCGCCCGAAAGGGAAAGGTAGACGTGGTCGATCTCGGAACCGGCGGACCGCTCGGCGGCGAGAATGGCGGCATGGGCGCAATCGCTGACGGCACTCAGGTCGGTGATTTCCCCCTTCTTCATCCCCATGTTGGTGGATTGGCCCCGGCCGATGATGTTCATGGATCGCCCGTCCGTCATTTCCGCCACGAGGACGACGACCTTTGCGGTTCCGATCTCGATTGCCCCGACTATTTTTGACCGACTCATGTTCCCGACTCTCTCTTTTGATACTCAATTGTAGCGGATAACCGCTTCATCTCCGAATGACAAGTCTATCGACTTTGGTTGGCCCAGCTGGTAACGCTGGACATGATACAGAATTCCCCCGAGGCGCTCGAGTTGTTCGTTGATCCCATCGGTGGAAAAGACGATCTCCTCGATGTGGGAGCTGCGCACCCGCACCAGCGAGGGACGGTAGTCCAGCTCCGGGTTCCAGTCGCTGAGGTCGATGACCCGCCAGTGCCTGAACAGGGCCGGAAGCTGCTCCCGGGCCCGCCCCAGCAGGTCGGCAACCACTTCGAGACCCTGCAGGCGCACGTAGCGGCCCCCGCTGCGACGGATCCGCAAGCCGGCGACCCCGGGAAGACTTTTGAGGGTTTCTGGGGGATACTGGGCCCCCTGGTAAATGGTGCCGTCCCTGGCAACCAGGAGGACCTCCGGCGTCCCTCCGGCCCCCCGGAGCCGGACCCGGAGCATCGGTACGCGCTCCTCGAGGACAACCTCCAGGTCGGACGGAAGGGTGAGGGTGACGGAAGCCGACAAGACCTGCCCCTCCTGCTCCAACTGTTCCTTCAGGCGGCCGACATCGACCTGGCGGATATCCCCGTCCAGGGTTTCGCTGAAGCGCTGCCTGAACCAGGCATCGGTGAGAACCCCGTCGGACCGGAAGGTCAGGTCCAGGGATGCGGACTCCTCCATGGGAACAGGCGGCTGGCGGGAAACCTGTCCGAAATAGCGCAGGGCAAGGATGCCGGCGACAATCGCAACCAGCAGAAGAATCACCAGGGAACTGCGGAAGAGAATCAGCAGGCGGCGCTTCCGGGCGGACCGGCTGGATTGACCCTTCCGGTTTTTCTGTTGGATTTTCCTCCAGGAAAACCCGGGACTTTCCTTTCGTCCGGCCATCAGGCGGGGCCCTCCAAGCGCCGCAGGGCAAAGCCCGCCCATTCCAGCACCAGTTGCTCGAAGGGGATCCCGGCGCACTGGGCCGCCTTCGGCAGCAGGCTGGTCGGGGTCATTCCCGGCAGTGTGTTGACCTCGAGAAAAACCAGCCTTCCGTCCGGCGCCATCCGGTAATCGGCCCGGGCCAGGTCGCGGCAGCCGCAGGCCGCGAAAAGCTGTTCCGACCAGTTTCCGAGTTCCGCCCTGGTGCCTTCGGGGATGTTCGCCGGGACATCGTACCTGGACAACCCGCTGGTGTACTTGTGGCGATAATCGTACAGCCCGCCCTCGGGATGCACCGCGACCACACCGAGGGCCTTCCCCCCGAGAAGGCCGACCGTCAGGTCGCACCCATCCAGGTATTCCTCAGCGAGGTAATCCGCCCGTTCCATGTCCGCCCGGGCGGCCCGGTATCCGGAAGCGTCGCGTACAAGATACAAGCCGACACTGCTTCCATCGCGACGGGGCTTGAGGATGAAGGGAGTCCCCAGGGTCTTCTCCAATTCCCCGTGATCCGGGATATCACCCGCGGGAAGGTGGATGTCGCGGGCGACCGGAATACCGAGACGGGCGCTGATGGCCTTGCAGGCGAGCTTGTCGAAGCAGATCACGCTGGAGGCCTGGTCGCAGCCCGCATAGGCGTAGCCCAGGTATTCCAGCTCGGCGCTCAGGCGGCCGTCCTCCCCGTAGGTGCCGTGAACAACCGGAAGGACCAGATGCGTATCCCGGAAAAGCCCGGACGGGACCCGGTTCCTCTCGAGCTCAAAGAGATCGCAGGGGATGTGGAGGGAGGAAAAGGCCTCCGCGACCGCCCGGCCGGAAACCAGCGAGACCTCGCGCTCGGAGCTTTCCCCGCCGCACAGGACCGCCACGCGGTACTTGTTCTCCAGGATCCGGCCTTTAGTGTCCATGGCCGGTGGTCTCCTTTCCGGTGGCGGATTGCGGGTATTCGGTCCCGTGGTCGTCACCATACCGCTTCATGAGGAAAGAGCAGATGCTTTGGGCGGGATCCCCATGCCCCATGCGGATGAGATTTCCCCGCATGCGGCCCAGCAGCCAGTCGTTGAAGATGAGGTCCAGCACCTCCCGGTAAAGGGTGTTCATGCCGGACTGCTCCAGAAGAATGCACCCCCCCCTTTGCTCGAGATCACGGGCGTTGGCCAGCTGGTGTTGATCGGCGGAATAGGGATAGGGAATGAGGACGGCGGGTATCAGGCAGGCCACCAGCTCCGCGATGGTGCCGGCACCCGCCCGGCTGACGACGATGTCGGAGGCGCAGAACAATTCATGCAGCGCGCTGTGAAAGGCGAAGCTTCGGACCTCGACGCCCTGCCCGAGGTCGGATTGGAAAACCTCCCGCTCGGGCAGGTTGTTCTTCCCAGGGCCTGCGACAAGGAAGATCCAGATCCCGTCCGCGGCCAGGGAGCAACGGTGCCGTTCCACCCACTTGTTCAGGACCTCGGCCCCCTGGCTTCCCCCAACGACGGTCATTACCTTCGCATGCAGCGGCACGTCCAGCCGCTGCCGGATCTCGTCCTTCGGGATGTGATGCACCTCCCGGCGCAAGGGCATGCCGAGATGGCGGATCCGGCCCGGCTCGATCCCGCGGAGGGAGACCCCTTCCGGCAGGAAGACCATGTCCGCCAAACCGGCGAGGGCGCGGATGGAGCGGCCGACCTTGCGGTTGGCCTCATGGAGCACGACGGGCACCTTGAGGATCCAGGCCGCCAGTGCGTAACTCACACTGAGATAGCCCCCAAAGGCCAGCACCGCGGCCGGACGGTCCGACCGCAGCGACCGGAAGGCCTGAAAAAGGCCCGCGAGCCCCTGGCAGAGGAAGCGGAACAACACCCCCGGCTTCAGGCCGAAGGGCGCGCCCATGGCACGCTTGTAGGGGACTTCCGGATACGCCTGGACGAGACGGCTGTCGACTTCCTTCTCGCTGATCACGATCCTGGCCGGCACGGCGGCATCCAACAGCCTCTGGGCGGTGGCGATTCCCGGGGCCAAGTGCCCGCCTGTTCCACCGCAGATGATGTAGACCGGCCCCTTCATCTCAGAGTTTGATCTCCCGGGGCTCAAACCTGGGCGGACTGCTCCACGCCCATATGCTCCGGCAAATGATTCCGAAAAGGAAGTAGGTCACCACCAGGTTGGATCCCCCGTAACTGATAAAGGGGAGGGACATCCCCTTGGTCGGAAGGCATCCGGTCGACACCCCCATGTTGATCATCGCCTGCAGGCTGATGAAGAAAAGGGCCCCCGAAACGAGAAGGAACTGATAGATGTTGGGGGCCCGCTGCAGCTGGTGCCAGGTGACCAGGAAAAACAGCCCGAAGGCCAGCACCACCGTCAGGGTGAAGATCAGCCCCAGTTCCTCGCCGATGATCGGGAAAATGAAATCCGTGTGCGCCTCGGGAAGAAAGGAGAACTGCTGGCGCCCGTTGCCCAGGCCGACGCCGTCAACCCCGCCGACACCAAAACCGATGATTCCCTGCCAGAGCTGGTAGGCCCCCTCGGTGCGGTTCCCCTCCACATCCAGAAAGGAGAGAATGCGGCCCAGCCGCACGGGGTCGTGCGCGATGGCCACGGCGAACAATCCGCTCCCGGCCAGCGCCGTCGGAATCAGGTATTTCAGGGAAACCCCGGCAAGGAAAAGGAGCATTCCGCCCACGAGGGCGAAGAGAAAGGCCGTCCCGAAATCCGGCTGCAGGAAAATCAGGGAGAAAAAGAGGCCGATGATGGCCAGCGGCAGGAGAAACCCCTTGAGGATGCGGTGGCGTTCGCGCTGGACGACCGAGAAATACCGGGCCAGGCAGAAAACATAGCTGATCTTCGCAAAATCGGAAACCTGCATGTTCATCGGGCCGATGTCGATCCATCGGCGGGCCCCGTTGACTTTCATCCCGATTCCCGGAACCAGGACCAGGACCAGCAGCACGAGCCCGCCAAGGCCGATCCAGACGGAGGCCTTGCGCAGCCTTTCATAATCGAGAACCAGGGCGATGGCGAAAGCCGTCAGGGCGATGGCCATCCACAGGCACTGCTTGAAAAAAAAGCTGCCGAGGCCGGGTTCGTGGGCCCGCCCGATGCTCAGGAGGACAATCAGCCCGAGGCCGTTGAGGAAGAGGACGGAGAGGCCGAGGAAGACCACGGGAATCCGCCTCCCGATGGTGTAGGTCCAAAGCCTCTGGCTGTCCGCGGTGTGCATCAATTGGCGGGTTCCGTTTCCTCCTCGATCACCTCGACTTCGACATAGGGAAGATCCTCGTCCTCCAATGCCTCGAGGACCGACATGGGGTCCTCCCCGGACGGCTCGGCAAGGGGCTCGTCCGGAACAACCGGTGTCGTGGTGGAGCCACTACGAACGGTCGTTTGCGGCCCGCTTGCCGAGGCGGGAGGCGTCGGGGATCCGGCCGATGCAGCGCCGGGAATCACCAGGGTCGCCCCGACGCGCAGCTTGCGGGGATCGCTGATATTGTTGGCGGCCATCAGGCTGGAGGCACTGATTCCAAAGCGTTTGGCGATGGCGCCGGGGGTGTCCCCCGGCTTGACGGTATAGGTCGCTCCCCCGGAAAGGCTTGTCGCGCCGCGCCCGGGTGCCGGGGCCTGGACGGTGGTCGTTGAGGAACCGGCTGATCCGGGGACGAGCAACCGCTGGCCGACGTAAATCGTGTCGCTGGTCAAGCCGTTCAGGGCCTTGAGGGCGGGAACCGTGGTCCCCTTGCGCGCGGCGATCGAGCTGAGGGTGTCTCCCCTGGCAACAACCACTTCCGCGGTGGCGCCGGCCGGTCCGGTGGCCGCCGGATCCGGCAATGCACGCTGTTGCCTGTCCGGGACGAGGAGGGTCTGGCCGACATAGATCGTGGAGGACTTGTTCAAGCCGTTTGCGGAGAGCAGCGCGCTGAGGCTCACCCCTTCGCTGCGGGCGATTCCACTGAGGGTGTCCCCCTTCCGAACCGTGTATTCCCGGGTGGCCGGCGGAAGGGAAAGGTCGTCCTGCACGGGCTCAAGGACCGGTTCAAGGACCCCCGTCGGGGGCTCGGCCCGCTGGCCTGCGCTGGGACGGGTCGGCGGGCTCAGGCCACGGCCCGTGGAGGAGGCCATGCCGGCATTGAAGGCCGGATCCAAGTCCCGCGCCTGGGCGGGTTCAACGTAGGGTTCCTCCACCGGGGCCGTGCTGCCGGGCTCGGGGCTGCTGGCCGGGCGGCTTTGACAACCCGGTTGAATCAGCAACAGGCCGATCACCAGCAAATGAACGATAATAACAAGACTAAACACTGACCAGATTTTCATTATTCAATACCTTTACTACTCACTTAGACACTGCCCTTTTGATGCTTCAAACCTAAAACGGCGTTTTCAAAACAGATTCCCCTTTCCATGAAGTCCCCGTACTCCTCGCCGGTTATGAATCCGGGACTGAAGACCACGGGGGCCTCCCCGGCCGCGAGGTCAAAGGCCTCCTCTACCGCCTGCCGTAGATTGAGGACGCCGCGGCAGGGAATATGGCGATCCTCCAACAGGGGCAGCAGATGCCAGACCGCGCTGCCGGTCAGGACCGCGCCTTTCAGGCGCGGGGCGATGGCGCCGACAAAGGCGTCCAGATTGCCGCCCCGGAAATGCCCGCCGCCGATCCAGACAACCGGGCTCGGGAAGTGCAGGATCGCGGCCTCGGTGGCGGCGAAGTTGCCGGCGTGGGCGTCATTCCAGAAGGTGGTTTTTCCAATCACGGTGGTGATGTGCAGCCGGTGGGCCCGCACCTCGAAATGTTCGGCGGCCCCCTTCAGGAGGGAATCCGAGTATCCGCGGTTGAGCCAGTAGCGCCGGTACAGCGCAAGGGCCGGATGGTGGATCGTGGTGGCAAAGGCGGAGCGTACGGGAAGCTCCCAGTCGGGGTAGTCCTCCTCGCGTGCGCGGAAAACCTTCCCGGGCAGGGGGCGGCCGAGTTCCTCCGCCGCCTCGAAGACGGAGTCCCCAAGATAAAACTCCGCCTTGGGACTGAGCAGCATGAGCCGGCGGAAAACCTCAAAGGCCGCCTTCCGCTCTTCGGGATCATCGATATGGTCCTCGCGGAAATTGGTCCAGAAGAGGGCGTCGAAGCGGAACTCCCGGAGAGGCTGGAGATAGGAGGGTCCCAGTTCGCAGACCGCCGTGACCCCGTCCAGTTCGGGATGCACGGCGAGCCGGGAAAGGGGATACTGGTTGCCCCCGGCCGCAACAGCGCTGATTCCGCTCCGTTTCAGGCTGAAGGAGATGAATTCCTGCAGGGTGGTCTTCCCGTTGGTTCCCGTGACCACAATGGTGGGCCCCTTCCGGAATTGCTGCGCAAAATCAATCTCACTGACAACGCAGCATCCCTCGTTGAGGGCCTCCGCGATCCAGGGATGGTCCATGGCAAAGGCGGGACTATGCACGACAAGGCGATGCTTGCCGGCCTCGTCCTTGCCGAATTTCCTGGAAACAGAATCCTCGTCGCCGGCCCGTTCGTCGTAAGCAACGTACTCCACATCCAGCTTCCGGAGCAGGTCGGCGACCGCGTTGCCGCTCGCTCCGAGCCCGAAGATCCCCACCGGACGCTGCATCAGCTCCGCATAGTAGCGAGGAATGTTTTCCTGAAGGCTCATCGTAATTTAAGCGTCGCCAGGCCGATTACAGCAAATACCAGGGACAAAATCCAGAACCGAATGACGACCTGGGTCTCGGCCCATCCCTTCAATTCGAAATGGTGATGGATCGGGGAAAGAAGGAAAATCCGTTTTCGGCGCATCTTGTAGGACCCAACCTGCAGGATAACGGAAAGGACTTCCATCACAAAAACACCCCCGATGAGGACCAGGGTGATGGGCTGGAGGATCATGAAGGCGACGATACCGACCAACCCCCCGAGGGCCAGGCTGCCGGTGTCCCCCATGAACACGGAGGCCGGGTGCGCGTTGTGCCACAGGAAGGCCAGGCAGGCCCCGCAGAGGACCGACAGGACGATGGTCAATTCCCCCGCCCCGGGCATGAACGGAAGAAGAAGATACTCGGAGTAGATGGCGTTGCCGGTGGCGTACGCCATGAGGGCGTAGGCCATGGCCACGGTGACGGTGCAGCCGATCGCCAGCCCGTCCACGCCGTCCGTCAGGTTGATCGCGTTGCTGGAGCCGGCCAGGACAAGGTAGAGGAAGACAAAGAGCAGCGGCAGGGGCATCACCGTGATGATCGGCGCCTTGTAGAAGGGGAGCCAGAGCTGCCGGATGAAATCCCCGCTGGAGGGATGATTCAGGAGCAGGACCAGCGCGATGAGGGCCAGCACCCCCTGGCCCAGCAGTTTCATCCGTCCGGGCAGCCCCTTGGTGTTGCGCCGCTTGATGATGAGATAGTCGTCGAGAAAGCCGATCAGGGTCAGGCCGCTGTAGACAAGCAGGGCCACCATGACGTAGATATTGGGGCGCGCCCACAACAGGGTGCTGATGACCAGGGCCACAAAGACAATCAGGCCGCCCATGGTCGGGGTGTCCTTCTTCTTGCCGTGCAACTCGGCCAGGCGGCCGACTTCCTCGGCGGAGCGCAGGACCTGGGCCGCCTTGAAGGCGCGCAACCGGGAAATGATAACCGGCGCCAGCAGCATCCCGAGGATCATGGCCGTGGCCGCACCCCCCATGGCCCGGAACGAGATGTAACGGAAGAGCCGCAAGGGACCCCACAAGGCTTCAAGGTCGGCCAGGTAGCTCAGCATGGAGAACCTCCCCCCGTCGGGACAAGGGATTCAAGACCGTGGCTGCGGCTGCCCTTGAGGAAAACGGCCCCCTGGAACCCGTCCAGCTTCCCGCGGATTTCCTCGAGGTCGCCGACCACATGGATCCGTTCCGCCGCGACGCCCTGTGAACGCAGCCCCTCCGCAAGGTCAAGGGAACCCTCACCGTACAGGAACACATCCGCCCCTTCCTGAACGGGCAGCGAGGCACCGGTTTTCCGGTGCCAGAGGGCGGATTCCCCACCCAGCTCGTTCATTCCCCCGAGTACGTAGCAATGGGCCCGGCCCGCGTACAGCGACCGGAAACGCCTGGCGCTGTCCAGCATGGAGCCGGGATTCGCGTTGTAACAGTCCACATAATAGGTGGTCGGGCCGTGCTGCCGGATTTCACCGCGCTGCCGGAAGGGCTGCCAGGCGGCGAGCCGCGACTGGATCGTGGAAACCGGCACCCCGAGGTGCAGGGATGCGTGGACGACAAGGGCGAGGTTGGAGACCATCCCCGGGCTGCCCGCGCGGAAGGCGAATTTCCCGGGGAGCATGGGCGGCTCCGTTACCAGCTCGCCCATCCCCCGGGAACCCGTCGTTTCAGTCCATTTGTAGTGGTAAATCGTTACATTTTCCAATCGCCCCCATGCCGGATCAACGCGGTCCCCCGGCCCGGCCAGGGCGTGCAGGCGAACGGGGCCCGCAAGGGCGCGGAAGGCCTCGTGGGCGAGCACCTGTGCGGGAATGAAAACATCGCCTCCGGGCGGCACGGCCCGTCCGAGAAGGGCCTTCTCGCGGGCCACCCCGGCAAGGGTTCCCAGCCGTTCCAGATGGGCCGGGCCGACGGCCGTGATGATGGCCATGCCGGGCCTGATCATTCCGGCAAGCGGCTCCATTTCCCCGGTGTCGTTGATACCGGCCTCGATGATGGCGCCGGCGTGGTGCCGTGGATCCAGTTCCAAAAGGCTCAGGGGAACGCCGATATGGTTGTTGTAATTGCCGCGGGTGCGGAACCACTGGGAGCCGAGAACGGTTCCCAGTATCTCCTTGACCGTGGTCTTGCCGAAACTCCCCGTCACGCCGATCACCGGGGCGGTGAACCGGTCACGCCATGCCCGGGCCAGTTCCTGCAGGGCCACGAGGGAATTGCGCACCACCAACTGCGGGAGCGCCACCTCCCGGTCGGGCTGTTCCACAAGGGCGGCCCGGGCGCGGAATTGACGGGCCTTCCGGAGAAAGGCGTGCCCGTCCGCGCGAGCGGTCTTCAGGGCGACGAAGGTTTCCCCGGCCTGCAGGAGGCGCGTGTCGATGGCAAAGGAGGTCAGGGCGGATTCAGGCCGGTCCACGACCCAGCAGCCATGGGCGATGGCCGCCGCCTCGTCTGGATCAAGATAGGCCATCAACGCTCTTGCCACTGTTTGTTCTGGATGATTTCGCGGGCCACCGCGCGGTCATCGAAAGGGACCACGCAATCGCCGAATTCCTGAAAGGTTTCATGCCCCTTGCCGGCAATCAGGACGGTGTCCCCCGGCCGGGCGCTCCCGATGGCCCGGGCAATGGCGGAGCGCCGGTCCTCGACAAAGGAAAGATTGGCGAAGCCCTCGTTGCCCTTTCGCATGTCCCCGAAGATGGCCTCCACGGTCTCGTTCCTCGGATTGTCCGCCGTCGCGATGGCCTCGTCGCTCATGGAGGCGACAATGGAGGTGATGACCGGCCGGGTCGAGGGGTCCCGGTTTCCCCCACACCCGAAGATTGTGACCAGGCGGCCCCCGGTGAGTCCGCGGAGCATGTCCAGGCCCTTTTCATAGGCGGCCTCGGTGTGCATGTAATCGATGATCACATTGAAGGGCAGGGAAACATCCAGCCGTTCCATGCGCCCGCGCACCCCGGTGAAGGAAAGCAGGGAGGCTCCCATTTCCGCCGGATCCAGGCCCTCGGCATACCCGCAGGCCATCGCGGCCAGGACGTTTTGCAGGTTGAACTCCCCGAGGAGCGGACTGACCAGTTTGACCCGGCCTTCCGGCCAGCACAGGGCAAAGCGCGTGTCCCGTTCGCTGTAGCGGATCTCCTCGGCCCGGAAGTCGGTCCCCTGCCCTGTTCCGAAACGGAGGATGTTCCCGGACTGGGGCGGGGCCGGCAGCAAGGCCGACACTTCCGCGGCTTTCGGGTCATCCATGCCGACAATGAAATTCTCCAGCTTGTCCATCTGCATGGCCAGGAAATCCGTTTCCAGGCGGACATACCGTTCGAAGGAGCCATGGTATTGCAGGTGCTCCGGAGTGAGGTTGAGCAGGACGAGGTTCCGGAAGGCCAGGCCGGCCACCCGCCCCTGGTCGATTCCATGGGAACTGACCTCCATCAACACCCGCCGGCACTCCTTGTCGCGCATCTGGGCAAGGAGGGTGTGCAGCTCGATGGGTTCGGGCGTCGTGCGGTGGGCGGGCAGGGTCCGGTTTCCGACCATGTAGTGGATGGTTCCAAGCAGCCCCACCGGGTCCTCCCCCTGAAGGAAATGCCGCAGGACCATGGAGGCGACCGTCTTGCCGCTGGTCCCGAGAAAGCCCGTCAATTGCAGGGCGCCGGCGGGATGAGCAAAAAAACGCGAGGCGATGGCCGCCACGGCCTTGCGCAAGTCCCGGACAAGGACAAGGGTCACATGGGGCGGAACCCAGCAATCCTTCTCTGAAACGACCGCCACGGCCCCACGGTCGACGGCTTCGGCGATAAAGTAATGGCCGTCCGTGCGCAACCCGGGAACGGCGAAGAAGAGCGACCCGGGTCCCACCCGGCGACTGTCGGTTGCCAGGGACTGGATGGTGGCCTGTCCGTTTCCGCGGATGCTCAAACCGGCAAGTCCCTCCAGGAGTTGTTCAAGTTTCCAGGTCATATGCCTCCTATTCAGGGCCCGCTCCAGCAGCATCGCCGAACCGCCTGCCCGGCATTCCGCCAGACGGTTCCGGGAGCCGGGCCGCAGGGCCGTTTGCGACAAAAGTCTGAGCGATGTTTCAGTCATTCTTCACAACAAAGGGTTCCCAGTTTTCCGGTTTGCGGATGGCCAGGTAGGGAATCAGCTTGTTCCCGACGGAACGGAAGACGGGAGCGGCGACCACCCCGCCATAGGCCGGGCCGCTGACCTGCGCGTCATCCACAACGACCGTGATGACGACCTCCGGCTTGTCCGCCGGAAAAAAACCGCTGAAGGAAGCCACGTGGTGCTCGGGGCTGTACTGGCCTGAAACCAGCTTGCGGCTGGTCCCCGTCTTGCCCGCGACCGCGTATCCCGGCAGATCGGCCTTGCGGGCGGTCCCCTCGGAACTGACCACCTGCGAGAGCATCTGCTTCATGTGCCGGGCCGTCGTCGGGGAGAGCACCCGGACTCCCTTGGCGGGATCCAGGGGCAGCACCGTATCGCCCTCCTTATCCTGCACGCCTTTGAGAATTTTGGGGTGGAGCCGGACCCCGTCGTTGGCAATGGTCGCCATGGCCAGATGGACCTGCATCGGGGTGGCCGCAACCGCATACCCCGTCGGCAGGCGGCTGATGGTGAGGCCGTCCCAATCCTCCACCGGCATGAGGGTGCCGGGAGCTTCCCCGGCCAGGGGCCAGCCGACCGGTTGGCCGAAGCCGAAGCGCCGGGCGTACCCGTACAGGCGCTCTTCACCCAGTTGCATCCCGATCTGGGCCGCCCCCCGGTTGCTGGACTTTGCCACGACCGTTCGCAGGGGGACCCGACCGATGTTCCGGTGGTCGTCCGGCAGGTCGATCTCGCGGCCCTTGTACGCGGCCCGTTCCAGGCCGCAATTGATGATCGTGTCCGGACCCAGCAATCCCTCCTCGAGGGCCGCCGAAACCGGTACGATCTTGAAGGTCGATCCCGGCTCGTACTGGTCCGAGAGGGCGCGGTTGCGCTGGTTCTCAATGGGAAATTCCCAGAACTCGTTCGGGTCGAACGTCGGATAATTGGCCAGCCCGAGGATCTCCCCCGTGGAGGGATCGGAAACAATGATGCTGGCCCAGCCCGGATTCTTCTCCCTCACCAGTTCCTGCAGCGATGATTCGATGGCGGACTGGACGAAAAGGTCGATGGTCAGCTGCACGTTCAGCCCGTCCCGGGGATCCACCTCGCGGTCCCGGAAGGCCGCCAGCTCCTGCCGGTTGCCGTCGACCTCGGTTTCCCGCCAGCCGGACTGCCCCTTCAGGTAATAGTCAAGGGCCTGCTCCACACCCATGACCGGCGTCTGCTCCTTGTTGATGTACCCGATGAGGTGGGCCCCCAGTTCCCCTCCCGGATAGTATCGCTCGTAGCGACGGTTTCCATACACGCCCTTGATCCCGAGATCCTTCACACGGGTGTACAGTTCCTCGTCGATCTCCGCCAGGGGCACCCAGCGCACCGCGCGGGGACGGCCCCCGCTGTCGATGCGCTCGCGCCGCCCCAGCAGTTCCATCATTTCGTCGAACGGCATGTCCAGGATTCCGGCCAGAAGGAGCAGCCTGTCCTGTTTCGAGAAATCAAGGACCTGCGGGTCCGCGCCGAGGGCGACCCGCGTCCGGGTCCCGGCCAGCAGGTTGCCGTTGCGGTCCAGGACGTCACCGCGGCGGGCTTCAATGCGCACAAGGCGCTTGCGGATGGATTCAACCTCCCGGACAATCGTCCCGGCCTGCAGGACATGGAGAAAGAAAAGCCGTCCTCCAAGGAGCAGGAAACCGGTCGCCACCAGAAGGGTGCATAAATGGAAACGCCCTTGTTTGACGCATACCTTCGACATCAATCAATCGGCGTTAGGGATTCCATAACGGCCAGATCGATCGAGTAGCGGAAGGGGTCCCTGTGTTCCTGCCGGGACCCTTTCCGCCCATCCTCCGGACGGGCCCGCGGAAAGGGCCGGTAACCCTCCATGTACACAATCTGGTCGGCGTGAGGCGGACGCAGATTCAGGCCCCGGCGCCGGATCTCCCGTTCCAGGTAAAGGGGCTGGTGGATCCTGGCGATCTTGCCGTCGAGATATTCCAGACGCTCCTTCTCCTTGGAAATTTTCGTTTCCAGCGAACGTGTTGCCTGGGCCGTGTACTCGATTCTTTGGCGCAACCAGAGCAGGCCCAGGCAACCGCTCACCGTAACCACTGCAAGCACGACAAGCAGTGACAAAATCTGTTTGTACAAAAGGGTTTCCTTCTCGATCAGTGGGCTCATGCCGCTTTCCTTTCTTTTTCCAGGACCCGCAGCTTGGCAGAGCGGGAACGTGGATTGCGCTGCTGTTCTTCGGGACCGGCCGTCACCGGCTTGCGGGTGAGGATCTTCGCCCGGTGGATGCGGAACTGCCCGGGAAGCGAATCCCCGGCATGCTCGGGCTGGCCCGCCATGCGGCGGAAAAACCGCTTCACGAGGCGATCCTCGAGGGAATGGAAACTGATGGCCGCCAGGCGCCCCCCGTCCCGCAGCTTCTCGAAGGCCACCGGAAGAGCTTCCTCGATCACCGTCAATTCCCGGTTCACGGCGATGCGGACGCCCTGGAACGTGCGGGTTGCGGGATGGATGCGGTCCCCGGGACGCCGCCTGCCGACCGCTTCCTCGACCATGCGGGCAAAGGAAAGGGTGCGCTCCAGCTGCCCGGTCCCCCGGGCCGATTCAATAGCCGTCACCACGCGGCGCCAGCGGGGTTCCTCCCCGAAGGTGCGGACGGCCTCCACCAGCTCCTCACGGGCGGCGGTTTCCAGGAACCGGCTCGCCGGAATCCCCTCCTCCGGGTTCAACCGCATGTCCAGGGGCCCGTCCTCCCGGAAGGAAAATCCCCGCTCCGGCTGGTCAAAGTGGTGGGAGCTGACCCCGAAATCAAAAAGGACGCCGATGAAGCCGGATTCCTCCAGCTGCTCCAGGTCCTCAAAATTGAGGTGATGAAGGGTCAGCCGGCCGGGATAGGCGGCCTCCAGCTGCCGCCCGCGGGAAATGGCCTCGGGATCCCAGTCGAGGCCCACCACCTGGTTGCGGCGGTCCGCCTCAAGAATGGCACGGGAATGCCCCCCTCCCCCGAATGTCGCATCGAGGTAGGTGCCCCAGCGGTCCCCCGCCAGGTAGGTCATTACCGGCTCCATCAAAACCGGCTCGTGTCCGTGGGCATTCCCGTTAACCACTCTCTCAACCCCTCTCTCTCTCAACCTTTTCGTAAAGCGTGCCAGACCTGGAGCCAACCGGCCTTGCCCCGGTTGATTTTCGGGGCGTGGGCCCGCTGCCGCCGGTAAAGGGCTTCGCCAAGGACCCCGTCCAGTCCCATGTTCAGCTTCGGCAACTGGGGGATATTCCAGGAGGAGTAGTGCCGCGGTTCCCCGCTGTTCAACACCCCGCTCTGCATCAGTTGTTCGGTCTTCATCATCGTTTTCCTGTCTGTTTTTCAGTCCTCAGATTCCCATTTCGGCCATCGCCTCAAGGAGGTTGAATTCCTCCTCCTCGGTTTCCCGGCGCCCGGCGTCCCAAATTTGGAAATAGTGCCCCAGCCCGATCAGGCTGACTTGCTTCCTGATGCCCGCATGGTCCTTCAGCGAGTCCGGCAACAGGATCCGCCCCTGCTTGTCGCATCCAAACTTGTGGGCCCCCCCGAACAGTTTCCGCAAGGTCGCCACCCCCCGCACATTGCTCTGCTGGATCTCCCGCGCTTTCTCCAGCAGGGACTCCGTCATGTGCGGCGGATAGACCACGATGCACCCCTCCGGATGCGGCCAGGCAAAATAGTAGCTCCCGTCGTCCCCGGCCACCCGCCAGCTCGAGGGAACCGTCACCCGGTTGCGCGCGTCCAGCTGATGCACGAACTCCCCGACGTACGCCATTGTGAATCCTCGCTCGCTCATCAACTGCCCCTCATGCTCTCCACTTTCGCCCATTTCTTGACATTTCACCCCATTCTGGTCAAGCCCGATCTCAGGATTTTCAGTAAGTTTTTCTGCGTAACTTTTTGAAAAAGAACCGGTTACTCGGCTTATTCACCGGTTATTCACACTCCGCGGACCCAGTCCGGGCGGGGAAGGGAAAGCAATCCAGGCGACGGGGGGCGGGATTATTAAAACCGCAACATGTTCATTATTAACTACTTAAACACAAAAATAAAAAAGGGCACACGGATTGGTAAATCCGGATTGGCGGATATTACGGCTGCTCCAATGATAATTACCCACAGTAATGGGGAAGCGGGAGCGGGGGTGCAGGGAGCGGGGCAATTGACAACGGGCGGGAATTGGGAGGAAATTCATGGAAGAAATGGGAAAAAAGCGGAAACGGCTGGATGAATTGCTGGTGGAACGGGGACTTGCGGAGAGCCGGAGCCGGGCGAAGGCCTTGATTCTTTCGGGGAGGGTGCGCAGCGGGACGGAGGTCCTGGACAAGGCGGGGAAGGAGTTTCCGGTGGAAATCGACCTCGCGCTGGAGGAGGGAGGGCGCTACGTGTCGCGCGGGGCGGAAAAGCTGGCCGGATATTTCCGGTCGCACCCGTGGCCGGTGGAGGGGAAGCGTTTTCTGGACATCGGGGCCTCGACGGGCGGGTTCAGTGACTACCTGCTGCAGGCGGGGGCGAGGGAGGGGACCTGTGTGGATGTGGGTCATGGACAGCTGCATTACAAGCTCCGGGAGGACCCGAGGATCATCAACCTCGAACGGGTGAACGCGCGCCACCTCAAGGCCGGCCAGCTGCCCCATTCCGCCTACCCGCTGGTGGTCATGGACCTCTCCTTCATCTCCCTGCGGCTGATCCTTCCGGTGGGGTGGGCATTCCTGGAGGAAGGTGGGCTGCTTGTGGCGCTGATCAAGCCGCAGTTCGAGGCCGGCAAGGAGGAGGCCGACCGGTTCCGGGGGGTCATCACGGATGAATCCATCCGGCAGAGGATCCTGGGGGAGGTGCTGGGTTTTGCGGAGCGGAACCTTGCCGGGAGCCGGCTGGAGGGCTGGTGCGAATCGCCCTTGGCGGGCATGAACGGCAACCGGGAGTACCTTGCGGGCTGGGTCCGGAGCCCGGCGGGTTAACTTGACTTTGCCGGCCGCCGGAATCGTACTACGGGCCATGGGGCGGCTGAAAAAGATCCTCATCGTGGTGAACCGCAACAAGCCGGGGGCCGAAGACTTGGCGGCGGCCCTCGCCTCCATTGCGCAAAAGGAAAGGGTTTCGGCGGAAGTGACGGCCGAATTCCCCCTGCCGGATGAAGCCATGCCCGGCCGCGACCTCTGCCTTGTGGTGGGAGGGGACGGCACCCTTCTGGGCGTGGTGGAGCCGGCCTCGCGCTGGCGCGTCCCGGTTCTGGGGGTCAACCTCGGTCGCCTTGGATTCATGGCCAGCTTTTCCCCGGAGGAAACCAGGGATTGCTTCAGGGAGATTCTGAACGGGACCTTCACGTGCCGCGACCTGTCCGTCTTCTGCTGCGAAAGCCCAGGGCAGGAGCCCGTGCACGCCCTCAATGATGTCGTCATCAAGGCGCGGTCCTCGCGCCTGATCCGCCTGGAGGTGCATTGCGAGGACGAGCTCATGAACACCTACCATGCGGACGGGATGATCTTCGCCACCCCCACCGGATCGACGGCCTACAACCTGTCCGCGGGTGGTCCCATCGTCCATCCCTCGGCCCGGGTGATGGTGGCCACACCGATCAATCCCCACACCCTTTCCAACCGCGCCATCGTTCTCGACGATTCACATGTTCTCATGGTGCACCTTCTGGGCGAACCGGCGGACGTGCAGATCTCCGCGGACGGACGGGAAATTTTCGGTCCCGTGCCGAAATTCCCGATACAGGTCCGGATCCAGCCGGAACGCTCCTTCCGTCTCGTTCAGCCGGAGGGCTACTCCCATTACTATGTTCTGCGCAACAAGCTGCGCTGGACCGGCGATGCGGTCTTCTCGAGGCCGAAGGGGTAATTTCCGCACCCCCAAAGAGGCCCGACGTCAGGGCCGATCCGATGGTAGCCGTGGCTGAGCCCCGCCGGAGCGCAGCGGAGGCGCGGGCGAGGCCACGGTTGGCAATAAAACAGGTTGGAGCCGCGTAGCGGCGATTCGATACAAGGCCCCGCCAAATACCTGCCGTTTCGCTCGCCGCCACGCGGCTCACATTTTAAGTCAGAGCATGAAAATTTGCGGCCCTCAAGGCGCTTCCCTACCGCGCCGGCACCCCCAGCGGCTCGGGATTGAGCAGCATGATGGCTATGGCCACGCTGTAGAGAATCAACCCGGCGAAAAGGATGTAGCCACCCCGCCGGTAGGCGGCCGTCTTGAGGTTGCGCCGCTCGATGACGCTGGTCACGGTCTGCTCGCTGGATGGCTGGAGCCGCTGGGTGGCCCAGCGCAGGGTCATCACGGAATGGTAAATGTAGAGGGCGCAAATGATGACCACCGCCAGCCCCGCGACGATGAAGGCCTGGGCCAAGGTGTTGGTTCCCGCGATCAGTCGCCCCGAGAATCCGGTCACCGTGACAACGATCCCGCAGAAACTGAACAGGACCTGGGCGCGGTTGTGGAGGGTGTTGAACTGCCGCTCGAGCACCTGCATGGCCTGGAGAAGGCTGCCGTCGCACATGGCAAGGATCCGCGTGGACTCGGTTTTGCTGTCCATGATCGGGGCATTCGGAAATTCGCTTTTCATGATGGATGAACTGCGTAAGGATTCCCCCCTTTCCTGACAAGCCATGAAACGCACCGCGGCAGAACCCCACGACCCATGGAACACCAGGCGCCGCGTTGTTCATGAATTGAAGGGATGGCAATGGCTGGCCTATTATCCCGCCTCCTGGGGGCTGCGCCTGCTTTTCCTGACCTGGCGTTTCCGGGTACCCCCGGAGGGGCGGAAGATCCTTCGCGAAACCGCCTCGCCGCGGTTGATCGTGATGTGGCACAACCGCACCCTGGTGGCGGTGGAAATGCTGCTTCGCTTCTTCGATCCTCCGTCGGTGGCCTGCATGATCAGCCCGAGCCGGATGGCCGCCTGGGAAGCGGCCTTTTTCCGGAAACTCGGCTTCCGGGTCGTGCGCGGGTCAACCACCCGCCGCAGCGTGCAGGCGGGGATCGAACTGGTGCGCGCCCTGCGGGATGGCCGGGATGCGGGCCTCACCCCGGATGGGCCCTCCGGCCCGCTGTATTCCTTTCAGGAGGGGGCCCTGGCCATCGCCAGGAAAGCCGGCGTGCCGATCCTGCTCATTGTCCCCAACAGCCGTGCCGCCTGGAGGCCGCGCACCTGGGACCGTCACCTCGTCCCGCTTCCCTTTGCCCGGATCGAGTTGCGGATGCGCGTCATTCATCCCGGCGACCCGGTCTGGGGTCGGAAAAATCCCGAGGCCGCGTCCGAATTGCGGCGGGTTTGCCTTGAGATGACCGAAGATCCCTTTACGGTCGAGGAATGAACAAGAAGGACTGGGTCGAAGGCATCCTCTTTGGCGGGTTCCGTCTGATGGGAGCGGCCTGCATGCTGACCGGCCTGCTGGGAGTGGTCTTTCAACTGATCGACGCCTGGTATCGCTTTGATCCCAATTACCTGGGAAACTTCATCGCGGCGACCGTGTTGAAGCCGTTGATCCTGGTCGCCGCCGGCCTGCTTCTCCATGCGTTTTCCGGCCGGCTGTCCCGGCGGATGGCAAGGCGGTTCGACCATGGCTCGAAATGAACCTCCGCCGCCCCCTCATCCTCTGTGCCGTCCTTGGCCTTGCCGGTCCGCTGCACGGCATTTCCCCGCGATTCCTGCAGGAGCACGGGAACCGGCTGGACCCGCTCTTCGAGTCCCTCGACCCGGAACATCCGCAGACCGGCTCCATTTGTCGCCTTTGGGAGGCCGGCGAACGGGAGCAAGCCGCCGATCTGCTGCTGGCGTATTTTGAAGGAAAATCCTTTCCTCCGGGGCTGCTCACGCCCCCATGGATCCCGGGGGACCTGATGGAACAGGCGGATGCCGCCCTGGACGGGGCGTTTTATCTTCTCGGGCGCCGGGAGGAGGTCGCCCGCCGGCCTGATGGCGGCCCGGACTGGGGGGACCGGGGCAGCCGGGGCGACAAGGAGCGCGCGTGGATGCTCAACCGCCATTCCTTCCTTCCGATCCTTGCAGAGGCCTGGCACCGGACCGCGGATCCGCGCTACAGGAACCAGTTGAACCACCTCCTGCAGGACTGGATCCTCAACAATCCCTATCCCGGGGGCCTCAGCTTTTCACCGCAGTGGAGGCCGCTGGAGGTCGCGCGTCGTGTAATGAACGCATGGATACCGGTGTTCCATGAGGACGGCCTGCTGGATCCGGAAACGCGGCTTCTCGTGCTCTCCTCGATTCCGGACCATGCGGACTCCCTGCGCCACCACGCCTCCTTCTGGGGAGGGAACCACCTGATCACCGAAAAGGTGGCCCTGCTGGCCCTGAGCGTCGCCTGGCCGGAGTTCCGGCAGGCGGGGGAATGGAGCGGATATGCCGTTGAGAAGGTCGAGGCCCAGATCCTCCGGCAGACCTATCCCGACGGCAGCTACAGGGAACTGAGCAATCATTACCAGCGGGTGATCCTCGCCAACGCCGGGCAGTTCCTGCGCTTGCTGGCACGCATCGACCCGGATTTCCGCAGGCGGCCGGTATACGGGCGGATCGAGCAAATGTGGGATTTCCTGGCCGGAGTCATGCGACCGGACGGCCACGGTCCCCTCAGCAACGCCTCCGACCGGGAATACAACGCCGGGTTCCTTGTGGAAAACTGGGGATTTTTCGACCGGAAGGACTGGCTGGGGATGGCCACCCACGGCGCGCGCGGAATCCTCCCGCCGGGCTCCCCCTCCCGCTTCTTCCCATGGGCGGGCCAGGTCGTCATCCGGGAAAACTGGGGCCCGCGGTCCGATTGGATCTACTTTGACGCCGGTCCCCACGGCACCGCCCATCAACACGTCGACCGGCTCCATGTCAGCGCCTCCATCAATGGCCGGCCGGTACTGGCCGATTCCGGCCGCTACACCTACAAGCCGGGAATGTGGAGCGACTACTTCAAGGGCCCGGAAGGGCACTCCATCCTCCTTCTGGACGGGGAAGCGCCGCTCCAGGGGCCGCTGAAGGTGGAAAAGCCGATGCCGGTTGTTTTCGAGGAGTCTCCCGAAACGGTCTTTGCCGCGGCCCGGGCCCGCTTTTCGCCCCGCAAAACCGGAGGACTGCTTCCCTCCCTGAAAGGACCGGCGCCCTGGACCCGGGCCATCCTCTACGACAAGCGCGGCTTTGCCCTGATTGTCGACCACCTGGTCCTCTTTTCAGATCGGCGACTGGAAGCGCGTTGGCATTTCCATCCGGAAACGGCCGCGGAGGAAGCGGGCGGTTACCTCCGGCTCGCCTATCCGGAAGGCGCCTTTGTGCAATCCGTTCAGGAAGGGAGGGAAACCCCTCCCCTCGGCGGATTCTTCAGTCCCGCCTACAACGTCCGCCAGCCAGCGCCGCTGCTGCGCGTCCTGGGGACCATCAGCGAACCCACCACCCTGGTCTGGATCCTGCAGCGACCCGAAGCCCCTCCCATCCGCCTCCGGGTCCGGAGCACTCCGGGCGCCCCGCTGCTGGTGGCCGAACTGCGGCAGGACGGCGAAATCATCGCCGAGGCGTCCATCCGCCTGCATCCGGATCCCGCCCTGCTGAAATACCACTGCCGGTGATTTTTTTCTTGGTGCCGGGCCGTTCGTCCTTTGTCCTTCGTCTTTCGTCCACCATGCAGGCAGGAATAGTAGGATTACCAAACGTGGGTAAAAGCACGCTTTTCAACGCCGTGACGCGAACGCGCAAGGCGGAGGCGGCCAATTATCCATTTTGCACCATTGAACCGAACGTCGGCATCGTGCAGGTCCCGGACAGCCGCCTCGAGCCGCTGGCCCGCATCGCCAGGCCGCAAAGCGTGATCCCGGCGGCCATTGAGTTCGTCGACATCGCGGGCTTGGTGGCGGGCGCCTCGAAGGGAGAGGGTCTAGGCAACCAGTTCCTGGCCACGATCCGGCAGGTGGACGCCATCATCCAGGTGGTCCGCTGCTTCGAGGACGAGGACATCATCCACAACATGGGCAGCGTGGACCCGGTCCGGGACATTGAAATCATAACGACCGAGCTGGTCCTGGCCGACCTCCAGTCCGTGGAAAACCAGATTGAGCGCCAATCGCGCAAGGCCAAGGGCATGGACAAGGAGGCCGCCGCCAACGTGGCGCTGCTGGAACAGGTGCGGGCGCACCTTGATGCCGGCAAGCCCGCCAATACCATGCAGGTTCATGAGGAGGACCGGCCCCGGATGCGGAATTTTTACCTCCTGACCACAAAGCCGGTGATCTTCGCCTGCAACGTGCTGGAGGAACACCTCGCGGACCCTTCCGCCAACCCCTACGTGAAAGCCGTGGAGGACTACGTGAAAGTTCATCATGACGCCGCTTCCTGCGTGATCTGCTCCAAACTGGAGGAGGAACTCGGGGATATGAGCCCGGGTGAATCCCTTGAATTCCTGAGCGAACTGGGGGTGAAGGACAGCGGAGTCAGCCAGCTCATCCGGGCCACCTACGAACTCCTGGGCCTGGCCAGTTTTTTCACCATGGGCGAGAAGGAAGTACGGGCCTGGACCTTCCACAAGGGAATGAAGGCGCCGGAATGCGCCGGCGTCATCCATACCGACTTCCAGAGGGGATTCATCAAGGCCGAGGTCGTGGCGTACAAGGACCTGGTCGCCGCCGGATCCAAGGCCGCCGCCAGGGAGGCCGGGAAACTCCGCATGGAGGGAAAAGACTACGTTTTCCTGGACGGGGATGTCGTCGAATTCCGCTTCAACAAGACCTGAGGCCGAAAACCGGGAACGGGACCGGGAAGGGACCGGTTTTTCCGCTTCCCAGGCGGTAAAAGGATAGCCGGTCCCGATGGCGATAAAGATCCCGGTTATGGGAAATTGACCACCCATCCGCTTGAAGAAATCGGGGAATGGGTAACCTTGGGGCGATGTCCACGAACAAAAGGAAGGAGGCCGGTATTGCCGAGGAGGCGACGACCCCCGGGCTGTATCTCATCGTTCTCGCGGTTTCCGGCTGGTTGATCCTGATCGCCAACCTGTTCGGTGTTGCCGGCCGCAGCGGCTGGATCTTCCCGCCCGTTGAGGACCTTGCCGGCCTGGCCATGAGCACCCTGCTTTTGGCCATTCTGGGAATGACCCCGGCAGCCCTCCGGCATCTTTTCAAGGGAAAGGACAGCGCGGCATGAAGGTCGGCGTTTACGGCTTCCTCAGCTCCATCCACCTGACCTTGTTTCTGCTGACGGCGGGGGTCCTCCTGATCCTGTTCGGCACCCTCGACCAGGTGCAGTACGGCATTTACTTCACCCAGCAGAAGTATTTCGAGCACGTGTTCGTGGTCTGGAATTATCCGCAACAATGGCTTTGGGGAGAGAAACTGGACTGGCTGCAGATCCCCCTGCCCGGGGGATACCTGATCGGCCCCTTGCTGGTAATCAATCTCGCCTGCGCGCATTTCCGCTATTTCCGGCCCTCCTGGAAAAAGGCGGGCATCCCCCTGATCCACGCGGGGATCATCCTTCTCCTTCTCGGGCAGCTCTGGACCCAGCTCCAGCAAAAGGAATACTTCCTCTGGCTCGGGGAGGGGGAAAGTAAGAATTACGTGGAGTCCTTCCACTACGACGAGTTCGTCCTCGTCGAGATCGCGGAGGGCGACACCCGCCGGGTCCATTCATGGGAAACCCGGGACTTGAACGAACTGGGAAAGGTCCTGCACAACGACGGGCTTCCCTTTTCCATCGAGGTGCTCTGGTTCGCCCGCAACGCGGCCATTTTCCCGCGGCCCCCGATGCAGCCGGAATCCTTTCCGGAGATGCCCTTCAACCGGGGGATCGGGGCGGAACGGGATCTGGTTGTCCTGCCGCAGCGGCCTACCTTCGCCGAAGGTGAGCGCAACGCCACTTCGGCCATTGTCCGCTTGAAGGACGGCGAGACCGAAATCGGCACCTGGCTGGTTTCCAACCTTTTTCGCAGTGATCCCCCCATGCGGGAGCATTTTCCCATCCAGTCCTTCGAGCATGGGGGCCGCCAGTGGCAACTGGCCCTTCGTTTCAAGCGGATGTATCTTCCCGCGCAGATCGAACTGGCCGACTTCCGTCATGACCGCTATCCGGGAACGGAAATCCCGTACAATTTCTCCAGCACGGTGCGGATCCGCGAACCGGGAACGAAGGGCCGGGAAACGCTTATCTACATGAACCACCCGTTGCGGTATGCCGGCCTGACCTTCTACCAGGCATCCTTCGCCGACAACGATACCAAAAGCATGTTCCAGGTGGTCCACAACCCGGCCCGCTGGGTACCCTACGTCGCCTGCGCGCTGACGACTTTGGGGCTCGTGGTGCAGTTCCTGGTGAGCCTTTTCGTGCACGGGCGAAAGCGCCGGGCCCCGGGGGCGGCGGCCGGCCCGGAACCCTCCTCCCGGGGACCCGAAGGGCCAACACCACGTCGCGGGAGAGCGTTCCAGGCCGCCATCCTGTCCGCCCTTATCCTTGGCGCCGGCCTCCTGCTGCTGCGCCACCTGCAGCCCCCCGGCTATCCCGCGGGATGGGATCTGGACCGCTTCGCGCGGTTGCCCGTCCAGGAGGGCGGCCGTATCAAACCGATCGATACCGTGGCCCGCACCACCCTCATGATGATATCGGGCAAACAGTCCTATTCCGAAGCCGGGGGCAAGCGGGTCAACGCCCCGGAATGGTTTGCGGAACTGGTCCTGGATCCCCGGACCGCGGCCCGGCGCGCGGTCTTCCGGATCGACCATCCCGACCTGGTTGGACTGCTCGGTTTCCATAACGAGGAAAGGAAATACTTTTCGATGGAGGAGATCGCCCCGCATTTCGAGAGCCTCCAGGAACAGTTCAGGCAACTCCCGGAGGAGCCCCGTCTCTGGAACCCCTTCCAGAAAGCGCTCGGGAAGCTGCGGGGCAGCCTTGCCCTGTATGACCGGTCGGCAAGCATCCTCGTTCCCCCGCCCTTCTTCGGGAATGCCCGGGAGACCTACACCATGCTGGAGCGGGTCCGCGAGGACGCGGCTTCCCCGGAAGAGGGGGAGAACGCGGCCAACGCGCTCAACCTCTTCAGGGCCCAGTTCGCCCGCCTGGCGGCAACAGCCCACGTGCAGGCCGTCCCGCCACTGCCCGGTCACGGGGCGGGCGGCTGGCAATCCCTCGGGGACAGCCTTCTTGCAACCGTGGATAGCGGCAGCCTGGACCCCGTCCCGGCCGCGTGGGCGGATCTTTCCTCCGCCTGGCAGGAAAAGGATTCCGTGCGGTTCAAGTATTCACTGGAAAGGCTGGAGAACCTGTACCGGAACCGCACGGGCGAGAGGGCGGAAAAAACCGGCTTCGAATACTTCTTCAACACCTTCACCCCTTTCGGGGCGGCCATGGAACTCTACATCCTGATCCTGATCGCGGCCGCCTTTTCCTGGATGGGCTGGACGCGGGTCCTTGCCAGGGCCGCTTTCTGGATCCTGGTGGTCGCCTTCGCGGTCCATACCTTCGGACTGGGGGCGCGGATTTACATCCAGGAGCGCCCGCCCGTGACCAACCTGTATTCCTCGGCCATCTTCGTCAGCTGGGCGGCCATCCCCATATGCCTGTATCTGGAACGTCGCTACCTGAACGGGATCGCCGCGGCGGCCGCCGCCGTCATGGGATTCACGACCCTCATCATCGCCCACCACCTGAGCTTCTCGGGGGACACCATGGAGATGATGCGCGCCGTGCTGGACTCCAATTTCTGGCTGGCCACCCATGTTCCGACCGTGACGATCGGCTACAGCGCGACCTTCCTCGCCGGCCTGCTCGGGGCCATCCACATTCTCCGCTGGAACCTCCCCGGTGGAATCGATCCACAAACCGGGAAGGCCATTTCCGGAATGGTCTACGGGGCGGTCTGCTTCGCCCTGCTGTTCAGCTACGTCGGCACGGTCCTGGGCGGTATCTGGGCGGACCAGTCGTGGGGCCGCTTCTGGGGATGGGACCCGAAGGAAAACGGGGCCCTGATGATCGTCCTTTGGAATGCGATCATCCTGCATGCGCGCTGGGCGAAAGTGGCCGGCACGACGGGCCTGATGCAGCTGGCGGTGGCCGGGAACATCATTACCGCATGGTCGTGGTTCGGCACCAACATGCTCGGGGTCGGCCTTCACTCCTACGGGTTCATGGATGCGGCCTTCCTCTGGCTGGTGGCCTTCATCGCCTCCCAGGTGGCGATTATCCTGCTAGGCTATCGTAGACGGCATCCGTGAACTCCATGTAGCGCACTCCCTCGGCGAAGGAGGTCCGTTCCACGGGCTTGCCGGTCCGGATGCTTTCAATGAAATCCGCTTCCACGCGCCAGCCGCGGCGCTTCCCGGGAGGAATGTCAACCGGTTGCTCCATCCCGTCTGTTTCCGAAAGGAACAAGTCCCCCTTTCCGACATCCAAACGCAGGGTACCCAGCGAACCGGCCAGCTTGATTTCATTGCGCCCGGGGCCGGGCTCCATACCCGAAAAATGATAGTTCAGCAAGGCGCCCCGTTCCATCCGGCCCAGAACGTGCAGGCAGTCCGGCAACTCGACCGGAACGCGCCGTCCCGATTCCCAATGCACGCGCTCCCGGGTGAAGACCTCGCCCACCGCCCGGATGACCTCCATCCGGTCCGGGAACCAGCGCTGGATGATTTCATGGTAAATCCCGAGAGTCAGCATGTTGTGGCCGCTGTACGCGGGATCCTGGCGCCACGTGAGGGGAGCATCCGGATCCACATAGGCTCCCGTCGAATGATCAATGAAAACTTCCCGGATATCCCCGATGCGCCCGGAATTGAGAATCTCCAGCACCGTGCTGTCCGCATCCAGGGTGAAGGGGGACGGCACCACCTGCGCCACCTGGCCCGGGTGGGCCCGCGAGGCCGACAACATTTCCTTCGCCTCGGCAAGGCTGGAGGCCATCCGCGCCTCGGTGAGGACGTGCTTCCCGGCTGCCAGGGCGGTAACCGACGCCTCCGCGTGCAGGTACGGCCATGTTCCGATGCAGACGGCGTCCACTTCCGGATCCTCCACCACGGCACGCCAGTCCGGGGAAACCCGCTCCACACCGAAGGCTTCCGTCACCGCCCGGGAGCTTTCCAAGCTCCGGTTGGCGACCGTCACGAGCCGGACCCCCTCGATGGCGGCAAAGCCCGGCAGGTGCCTCAAACGCGTGTTTTCCCCAGCCCCGATGAATCCAATGCCAATCGTCTTGCTCATGGATAAGAAATGGGGAAAGGCCCGGAAAAATACAAGCGCGGGGACCGAAAAGGCCTTCTCCGGACCCGGAAACGGGGATCGCATCATTGGGTTGACAAGGCCGGGGACCCGCTCACCTTTACCCTTTTCCCCATGATCGAGGATCTGGAGTCCATTTATGTAACAGAGCAGGAAATCCGCGAGCGCGTCGAGGTGCTCGGGAAGGAGATCACCCAGGCTTACCATGAAGCGGATGAGTTGACGGTCATCGCCATCATCAACGGGGCGCTCCTCTTCACCGCCGACCTCCTGCGCCATATCGACATGCCGGTCCGCGTCGACTGCATGCGCGTCTCCAGTTACCGCAACGATGTCGATCCGGTCCAGGAGCCGGAAATCATCGACATGCTCCGGCTTGACCTGCGGGACCGTCACGTCCTGATCATCGATGACATCCTCGACACCGGCCACACCTGCAAGCGTGTCATCAGGGAAATCAAGCGCCTGCGTCCCGCCTCGGTCCGCTTCGCCGCCCTGCTGGAAAAGGAGGGGCGCCGCGAGGTTGATGTGGAACCGGATTTCATCGGCTTCCAGATCCCGGACGAATTCGTCGTCGGCTACGGCCTCGATTTCGCGGAGCACTACCGGCAGCTTCCCTGTATCGGCGTGCTCAAGCCGGAGCTGCAGAACCCCCCCAGCTGGGTTTGAAATCGGAACCGGGGCCGGGAGCGGAGGCGCTAAACGAGCCGGCCCTCCTCCAGGTGATACTGCTTTCGCGCGGCCGCCGCGAACCCCGGGTGATGGGTGACGAGGACGAGGGCGGTCCGGTGCGCCTCCACGGATTGGAGCAGCTGGTCCATGACGCGCCCGGCGGTTCGCTCGTCCAGATTGCCGGTGGGTTCGTCGGCAAGGACGACCCGGGGCCGGTTCATCAGGGCCCGGGCAATGGCCGTGCGCTGGCGCTCGCCCCCGGAAAGCTGCTCGGGGCGGCTGTGCAGCCGTCCCCCCATGCCGAGTTCGGCCAGCAGCGCCCCGGCGCGCTCCCGGGCCTCCCGCAAAGGCTTTCCGGCGATGCGCGCGGCCAGGAGGACGTTGTCCAGGGCATCGAGTTCGGGGATGAGGTAATAGGCCTGGAAGATGAACCCCAGATAGGCGGACCGCCGGGCCGGGCGGGCCGCATCGGGAACCGAGGAGAGCGGGGTCCCCTCCCACCGCACCTCACCCGTATCGGGAATTTCAATACCGGCCAGCAGGTTGAGGAGGGTGGACTTTCCGCTTCCGGACTCACCGCGGACGCTCACGGTCTCCCCGGGGGCAAGGGACAGGTCCACCCCGCGCAGGACATGGATCTCGCGGGGGCCGCTTCGGTAGGACTTGCGGAGGCCCCGCGCATGGAGGACGGGGGATGGGATGCCTTCACTCATTGCTCGGTTCGAAGGGTTTCCGCCGGGCGCAGGCGAGCCGCCCGCCATGCGGGAAGCAGGCTGGCGAGGGTGGCAAGGAGCACCGCGAGAACGCCGATGCGGGCGATCTCCCCGAAATTGTAGTCAACGGGCAGGTACGCAAAGTAATAATAACGGATCAGGGTGTCCCGCGTCCCCGTGAGAGTGGCGAGCCCCTGGATGATGGGGTCGCGGAAGGACAGGCAGAGGACGGCCAGGCCGATGCCGAGAAGCGCCCCGAGAAGGCCGATGAAGAATCCCTGGAAGCAATAGATGCCGAGGACGCCCCGCCGGGCGCCCCCGATGACCGCCAGCAGGCCGATCTCGCGGGTCTTGCGCACCACCGTGAGCAACTGGGCGATGGCAATGGCGAAGACCGCCACCGCGACAATGAACAGGTTGAGGAACAACATCATCATTTTTTCAAGGTCGAGGACCCAGAGGAAATCCGCCCAGCGCTCCTTCCAGGTCTGCACCCGCTTGCCGGGGCCGATGCTCTCCTGCATGGAACCGGCCACCGCGAACTCGTCGGCCCCGTCACGCAGGCGCACGGCGATCCCGTGCACCGCATCCCCGAGGCCGTACAAGTCCTGCATGGTGCGAAGGGTGCAGAGGATTCCGGGCAGGAATTCCTGGTTCCATTCGATATTGTAGACCCCGGCCACGGTAAACTGCATCGGCAACACCATTTCGTTCTCCTGCAACCGGTCGATCATGACGGGACTGAAGACCTCGATTTCGCTGCCGATCCAGATGCCGAGGCTGCGGGCCAGGCTCTGGCTGACCAGCACCGTGTCGTCATAAAGGTCCCCGAGCGATCCAGCGACAAGGTAGTCCCCCACCCGGAAAACCGGATCCTCGTCATAGGCCAGGCCGTGGATCGCGGGAAAGACCGGCACGCTGCCGCTCCTTGCCATGACAAAGCCCCGGGCGTAGGGGGTGACGTGCTCCACCTCCGCAAAGGCACGGATGGTTTCGGCGAGAGAAAAGGCTCCCCCAAACGGATATCCACCCTCGGTGACGTCGAGATGTCCCGAGGTGTCGACAATCCGTTCCCGGTGCACCTGCCCGAATCCACCCATCACACTCTGCACAATCACCAGCACCGCCACCCCGAGGGCGACCCCAAGCACCGAAAGGAAAAAGAAAACCGAGCCCAGCCGGCGACCGCTCGGGACCAGCTGCCGCAAGGCAAGATACATGTACCAGGGAAGGTTCATCTCCACCAGATCGGGATCGGGAACGGGATCGGCCAGCCTTTATGGTCGGATTCGGCTGCTTCCGATCCCGATCCCGTTCCCGGTCCCGATCCTGGTTTTTCTTCCATGAAATTTCCTCACTCCCTCCCCAGGGGTTTCAGCGAGGGGAAAAGGATGATATCCCGGATACTGGCCACACCGGTGAGCATGATGACAAGGCGGTCGATGCCGATGCCCATGCCCCCGGCCGGGGGCATCCCGTGTTCAAGGGCGAGAAGGAAATCCTCGTCGATCTTCTGCTTTTCCTCGCCGGCCTGCCGCTCAAGTTGCTCGCGCTGGACGAAGGGATCGTTCTGCTCGCTGTAGGCGGGCGCGATCTCCTGTCCGTTGATGCACAACTCGAAAACCTCGACGGTGCCGGGATCGTCCGGGGAGATCTTCGCAAGGGGAACGAGTTCCTTCGGCAGGTGGGTGACGAAGGTCGGCTCGATCAGGCCCGGCTCGACGCGCTTTTCAAAGACCGCATTGGTCACTTCGAAGTCCTCCCGTTCCGGATCGACCTCGATCTCCTCCTTTGCACACCAGGCGAGCTTTTCCTCCTTGCTGCGGGAAAACCATTGCGGATCACCGGTCTTCCCGATGACCAGATCCTTGTAGCGGGCTTCGCGCCATTCCCCGCCCAGTTCGATCTCGACCCCGTCATAGCGCTTGACGCGGGTTGTCCCGAGCACCTCGTCGCAGATTGCCCGCACCATGCCCCGGACCAGCTCCATCATGCCGCGGTAGTCGCTGTAGGCCTGGTAGACTTCCAGCATGGTGAACTCGGGGTTGTGCCGCCGCGAGAGGCCCTCGTTGCGGAAATTGCGCCCGATCTCGAAGACACGGTCGTAGCCGCCTACAAGGAGGCGCTTCAGGTACAGTTCAAGGGCGATGCGCAGATAAAACCGGCAGTCGAGGGCGTTGAAATGGGTCGTGAAGGGCCGTGCCGCCGCACCGCCGGCCTCCGCCTGCAGGATCGGGGTTTCCACCTCGATGAAATCACGCGACTCAAGGTAGTTGCGGATGCAGTGGATAATCCGGCTGCGCAGGCGGAAGACCTTCCGTGAATCCTCGTTGCTGATCAGGTCGAGGTAGCGCTGCCGGTAAATCTGGTCGTCGTCCTGCAGGCCGTGCCATTTTTCCGGAAGGGGCCGCATGGTCTTGTTGAGCAGCGCGAATTCCTGGACACGCAAGGTCACTTCGCCGGTCCTGGTTTTGAAGAGGGTCCCCTTTACGCCGATGAAGTCCCCCAGATCCAGCATTTTCTTGAATGTCTGTTGGTAGGCCTCCTCGCCGAGGATATCCTTCTTGAAGTACAGTTGCAGGGTTCCGGCCTGGTCGAGGATCCGAGCGAAGCTGGCCTTCCCCATCACCCGCATCGCGATCAGGCGCCCGGCACAACTGGCCACGGGGCTGTTCTCCTCGTCCTCGGTCCATGAGGCGATCGCCGCCGCACTGGTATGGCTCTGTGCCCAGTTGGTCCGGAAGGGATCCACGCCGCGGGCGCGCAATTCCTCCAGCTTAGACTTCCGCACGGCGAACTGGTCCGATGTATCGACTGTCTGGTCCATGATAAATCAGGCACCTTGGAAGGAATTTCCGGCCATGGCAAACGGATTCAGGGTTTGCGGGCGTACCTGAATTTGACTAGGCGGACGGCTTTACAGCCCTAACGGTCCATTACATAACCACAATCATGACCACGAGCCTGTACGCCCTCACCGCCGCGTTGATGATCTACACCTGGCAGAGCGACCCGCTGCTGACGTACACGGTGCAGCGGTCCCTGGACCTCGAGAACTGGGAGACCCTTCCCCTTGTGGTGAGCGGGAGCGCGGGTCTGGAGGAAGTGGGCATCGAGCTTGGGGAATGGCCGGTGTTTGTTCGGCTGCGCAGTTCGGAAAGCGGGGACACGAATCAGAACGGGCTGCCGGACGAGTGGGAATGGGAGCGATTCGGTCATGTCGAGGTGGAGGCATGGGCCGACCCGGACCTGGACGGGATGACAAACCTCGAGGAATGGGAGGGAGGGACCGATCCGCTGGATTTTTTCAACGGCGAGCGGCCGCGGCTTATCCTGTGCGGGGGCCGGGAATGGCTGGTCGCAGGCGGGGAAGTTTCCTCCCAGGCGCTGGTTGTCGCCCTGCATCGAGCCGACGGCGATCCCTGGCCCGGGGCGCCGGTCCGGGTGCGGACACTGAGCGGGAACCCTGCGATCGTGCATGCCGGGGATCCGCCCGGCGAGGCACTGGCGGAGTGCGTGGAATGGACGGACGCCCTTGGGCGGCTCAATCCTGGAATCCATGCCCTTCACCTGCTTGGGCCCGGAGAGGCCGGGGCAAGCGAGACGGTCCTGATCGAGGCCGGGGCGGCCACGGAAAGCCTCACCGTTGTCGGGGTTGGCGATGACTTCGGGGGTCCCCCGAGGGGGCTGGAATGGTCCATGGGACCCGAAGGCGTTCTGGAATGCAGCTGGTCGGGCGAACCGGGGACGGCGACGGGGTTCCTCGTCGAGGAACAGGGCAATTGCGGCCAATGGATCCGCCTGGCCGCCGTGCCGGTCGGCCAGCTCGCCCCGGCGGATCCGGATACCGGGCGATACCATCTCGCCATGAACGGGCATTGAGCCAAACCGACTGTCACGGAAATGTCATTACGAAAGATCCATCCGCTGTTCCTTTTTCTCTTTCCAGTTGGAAATGCCTGCGAGGCGCTTCCCCTGCGCGCCGCCTACCAGTACTCCTTCGGGAAGGCCTGGTCGGCCGCCGCCGAGCTGCCACAGTATGATATCCTCGACCTCGGGCCCGGAACCGTTCCCCTGGCGGTCAACGATGGCGGGACGGTGCTGCTCGCCGATTCCGCAAACCGGCTGGTTCGCTGGACCTGGGGAAGAAGGGAAGTCCTGCTGGAGGATTTCATTCCCGGCATGGGGGCGCACCTGAACGAGGCGGGGACGGTGGTGACCCTCGGGGTAAGCGGGGGTGTCATTCCGTCGGTTTTCCTGAACTACTGGCTTCCCGCGCAAACAGATCCATCCATCCAGGAATTCGGCGCAAACCTGGTGGGCGATCCGCATTCCGGCAGGATCCATGACCTGAACGACCGGGACGAGGTGATTGCCCGTGTCGACGCCCAGGACAACTGGGAATTCCTTCCTCCCCAGACGATCCAGATCCGGACCGAAATCGGCTCCATCGGGAGCGGTTCATGGAGCACCCTTGCCACGTATGAATACTTTGAGGACATCGACTTCACCCTGACGCAGGGGGGCACCCTGTACGAGGTCACCGACCTCAACAACTACGGGGACACGGTCGGGCAGGTCTACATGGACCAGGCCACCTCCAGCGCGTGGGAACCGGAGCCGGTCTACCTCTACCAGGACCAGTATTCCGCATTCAACCTGAATACCGTCCTCGACTTTGTCCCCCTGCAGGTCAACGACGCCCGCCATCTTCTTGGACGCACACAGGGCCCCGTCCATCAACTGGTGATCCTCGACCGCTTCGGCGAGCGCTGTCTCGGGGGGCTGGTCCCCGAGCTGGCGGAGGCCACCCCGGCCATGAGCAACCCGGTCAACGGCCTGGAGGAAATCGTCCTCATGGGCCGCTACTGGAAGCGAATGACCGAACGGGACCTGCTGGGCCGGCCCACCGGGAACCCGTCCCCGGATTTCCGGGAAGCCGCCGTCGCCGACCTTGTCGCCAATCCCGGCACATGGACGGAACTCGAGGCAACCTGCATCAGCGCCAACGGGCGCCTTGCCGGGACCGGCCGGGTCTTCAACGAGGACACCGTCACCATGGAGCAGCACGCCTTCCTGCTTGCCGGACGGTGCCTGCTGCCGGACTGGGACCGTAACGGAAAAATCGATACAGAAGACCGGCAGTTCAGCCATGCCGGCGAACCCTGGCGCTTCTGGGTCAACGACGACGACGATGAGGGCGGGCTGGCGCGGTCCGCGCTGGACGACCTCCCGGGAAGCCCCGAACCGGACTGGGAAACGGAGGGGGTGGACGGCCTGCGGGATGTCGTCGACTTCTTTCCCGTCCATGTCGACCTGCAGAGGCAGCTGCGGGCGATCGGGGACCCTGGCTCCGTGGAACTGGTCCTGCGGCACGGCCGGGGAGCCCTGAATTTCACCTACACCAGCCTGCTCCCCGAGGAGGTTGGGAGATTGCGCGATGGACCGTTGGCGGACGGCTTCGGCCCGGCGTTCGACGAACCGCTGCAATCCGCCGCCACGCAACAGGTCACGGAAGAAGGCGTCCTCCTGTCGCCGGTTTTCCTCGGGAACATCCTGTCGGACAACCGGGGCATCCTCCTCCTCGAGGCGCGTGGCCCGACGACCTCGCCGCTGGTCCTCGAACTCAGGCGCGACGGGCAACCCGTCCTGACCTCCAGCCTTCCCCTATCCATCGCAAACGTGGCCGACATGCTGCGCATCATCAATCTGCGCAACGCCGATCCGAAGTTCAGCATCGCGGACCCGGGCCCCTGGATGACGCGTGCAGGCGAACCGCCAAACCTGCCGGACTCCTTCCTCGAATCCTTCACCATCCCGCTGCGCACCCTGATTCATGTCCATGGATACAACTGGACCGGGGAGGAAGCGCCGGCCGCGCATGCCGAATTGTTCAAGCGCTTCTTCCAGTGCGGATCCAATGCCCGGTTTGTGGGCGTCAGCTGGTTCGGCGACCAGGGCATGCTGGAGCTGACCGGATCCTCCTTCGACTACAATGAAAATGTCATCAACTCCTTCATCACGGCAAAGACGATGACCGATGCCCTGGCCCCCTTCTCCGGTCCCGGCACGTACCTCTTCGCCCACAGCCTGGGAAACATGGTCGCTTCCAGTGCGGTTTTCGACCACGGCCTGCAGGCCGCCGCCTACTTCATGACCAACGCGGCCGTCCCGGTCGAAGCCTACATCGGGGAAACCGCCGACCGGCGCCTCATGGTCCACCCCGACTGGAAGGATGAAGGCACCGCCTTGCCCGATTATCCCGAACACCTCCTTTCCCCCAACTGGTACCGGCTCTTTCCCCCGGAGGACCACCGCTCCGGCCTGGGATGGAAGAGCCGGTTTGAGAACCTGGACAACCAGGTGGCCTGCTACCATTTCTACTCCAGCGGGGAGGATGTCCTGAGATCCGGAACCGGTGACATTCCCGGCCTGTTCAGCGATGTCGGCCACCGCGAACAGGTATGGGTCTACAATGAAATGGTCAAGGGAACCGGAGCCCTGGGAAGCTCCCTGACCGGGGACGTTCATGGCGGATGGGGATTCAACCGGCAATGGATGGAATGGGTCGAGATCAACGGATCCATCCACCCGCCTTCGGGAACCTGGATCCCCCTGTCGACGCAGGAAGCCGCCGCCATCGATCCCTCCGCTCTGGTTGCGGAACCCTTTTTCGCCCCGTTCTCCGACGGGGATGCCGATTTCCCGGCATGGGTGGACGGGACCTGGCTGTATGGCGACCGGACGGAGGCCAACGCCCATTTGCCCTCCGTGCCTTTCGGCGACTCCTCCATCCTCCTCGTCAAGAACCACGCCAAGATCCTGGCCGAGGGAATCCCCGCCCACTCCGCTCCCGCCGGCTCCAATCCCCTGCCCAACCTGCTTCTCCTGCGGAACATCGACCTCGACCAGGCCTTCCGCAACAGCGCCCACTGGCCCTTCCGCGACGACGCCGACAAGCGCGACCGCTGGCTGCACAGCGATTACCTGAACCCGGCCCTCTCCCACGTCGCAGGCCTTTACCTGAAAATCGTCAACATCATCAACCAAATCCCATGAACATCCTGCTCCATCTGATGATCCTCCTGCCCCTTCTTCTGGGCGGGCAGGGATCCCCCCTTCCCGGCACGGACTTCAAGCCGGTCACCTTCACGGTCATCGACACCGCCGGCAGGCCCGTTCCCGGCGCCCTCGTCGAAGCCTCCGTTCCCGGCCCGGGCAACGCCACCGGCTTGACCGACCAGAAGGGTGTCGTCATCCTCCAGCTGGTCACGGGCGCGACCCTTCACCTCTTTGTATCCAGAAACAGCTACTACACAACCAGCGGCGAACTCTGGACCGGCGGCATCCACAAGGGCCCGGACGGCCGCCTCGTCCCGCGTGTTCTTCCCGATTCCTTCACCGTCACGCTCAAGGAGGTCCGCGATCCCGTCCCCCTGCGCAAGACCGTCTTCCGCGGCCGCGCCCCCGCCACCGGCAAGCCGGTCGGCTTTGACCTCGAGGCAGGGGACTGGATCCGCCCCTACGGGCGCGGCACCACCACCGACCTCCTCTTCCAGTTCCATGCGGTCGAGCTCGAGCCGGAGTCCTTCACCGGCACCATGACCCTCCTCTTTCCCAACAAGGGCGACGGCATCCAGCCCTTCGAGGCCCCGCGCCCCTTTTCCACCGACTTCGGCAGCAACCTCGCCCCGCCCCACCGGGCCCCGGTCGACGGTTACCGCCCCTCCCTCTCCCGAACCCTCGCCCACAAAAAAGGGGATCCCTGGTCCACACAGGCCAATCATCGCCGCAACTACCTTCTCCGCACCCGCACCGTCCTCGATCCCGCCGGCTCCATCCGCCGCGCCTGCTACGGCTGGATCCAGGGCGAAATCGAGTTCGATCCCCGCGACCCCGCCGGCCCCCAGCTCGCCTTCACCGCCTTCTTCAATCCCGATCCCCACCCCGACGCACGCTCCCTCGAGGATCCCCGCTTCCTCCCCAACTGACCACAACCCCATACCCGATTCAGCCTTGACTCATGTGAGTCACACGTTAGGGTGAATCACATGGGCAGACGCAATCTTACCATCTCCATTGAGGAGGAAAGCTACCAGGCGGCGAGAGTTGCAGCAGCAAAACGGGGAATCTCAGTGAGCGAACTGGTACGGGAATACTTCCGGAGCCTGGGAAATGAGCAGAAGACGCATGAGGAAAGGGTGGCCGCGCTGCTGGCCGCAATGGACGCCATCAAAGGCAGGTCTGCCGAGAACATTGAGCACGACCGGGACAAATTGCATGAACGTTAGACGGTTTCTGGACACGAACATCCTGTTGTATGCAATCAGCGAGAATCCAAGGGAGACGCGCAAGCGGGAAATTTCCCGACGCCTGGTCATCGGGGAAAACCTGGGAATTTCCACACAGGTACTGGGGGAATTCTATGTGAATGCGACCAGGAAACTCCAGCCAGTGATCAGCCACGAGGAAGCCATCGAACTCATGCGCAAAATGGATCACTTTGAGGTCCAGCAGATCAACAAGGAGATTGTCTGGACAGCCCTGGCGATCAAGGAGGTCTTTGCCATTTCCTACTGGGACGCACAGATTGTGGCGGCCGCACACACGATGGGATGCGGGGAGATCCTGAGCGAGGACCTTGCTGATGGACAGAATTACGCCGGAGTCAGCGTGCACAATCCATTTGGATAAATCGCCCAAAAGCTGGTCCGGCATGGTGGCGGCGTTTTACATCGCCCTTGAGGTGTGACGCGGATTGCCTTTTGCCGCCGCATGCGTATTGATCGGTGGCATGCATTCGAATGAGCCCCCCCCCACTGTAAGCGAACTGGCGAAAATGATCGACCACGCCCTGCTGCATCCCTCAATGAGCGACGCCGAGGTGGGGAAGGGTTGCCAAATGGCCCGTGATTATGGCGTGGCTTCCGCCTGTGTGAAACCGTATAGTATCCGGCAGGCCCTGGAGATCCTGCAGGGATCGGATGTTCTGGTGTGTGCCGTCATCGGGTTCCCCCATGGAAACAGTACGACCGGCATCAAAGTGATCGAGGCGGAGTCCGCCTGCCTCGCCGGGGCAAGGGAAATCGACATGGTTGTCAATGTCGGCAAGGTGAAGAGCACGGACTGGGACTACGTTTCCCGGGAAATCCACCTGATCAACCAGGCCGTCATCGCACAGGGCGCTCTCCTGAAGGTGATATTCGAAAACGACTATCTGGAGGATGGGGAAATCGTCCGGCTCTGTGAAATCTGCAAAGAGGCGGAGGTGGCCTATGTCAAGACCTCCACCGGCTTCGGGTTCGTCAAAGGGGAGGACGGTCGATACGGATACCGTGGAGCCACTTTAAGGCACTTGAAATTGATGCGCGAAAATGTTTCCAACAAGGTGCAAATCAAGGCCGCCGGGGGAATCCGCACCCTCGACGAGGTCCTTGCGGCAAGGGAAATCGGTGTTACCCGCATCGGGGCCTCCTCCACCAGGGCCATCCTCGATGAGGCCATTTCCCGGGGGTTCCAGGGAAGCCTTCCCAATCCGTATTCAGGAAAAATGGAAGCCGGCGCGGGATACTGATACCGGGCGACTTCTGACCTGCAAAAGGCCGCATTGTCATACGGGCATGTGAATCTATTTTCGACAGTTGGAGAGATCCGCAGTTCAAGAAGATTCTCGCAGATTCTTAACAAGGCCCCTATTTTTTGTGGCGAACAATGAGGGCCTTCAAATCACCCCCTCACCTCGCTGGGGCTGATCCCCTTGAAGCGCTTGAAGACCCGGGAAAAATGAAAGGGATCCTCGAAGCCGACCTCGCGGGCCGCTTCCTGCACGGGCGTGCTCCCCTGCCGGAGGATGTCGAGGGCGTGTTCCATCTTGTTCTTGAGCAGGAAATTGTAGGGGGTCAGGTGATAATACCGCTTGAAGAGCCGTGAAATGTAGGAGGCGTCCAGGCCCACCGCATCCGCGATGTCGTCCATGCGCCGCAGCTCAAGGTAATTGTCCTCGATATATTCTTTTACCTGGTTAAAAACCTCCCATGCCCGCTCGCGGTGAAATTGTTCCGCCAGTCGGCCCTGGGCCGTCTTCAGGAGGATGACGTCCAGGTAATAGCAGCAGATGCGCCACGATCCCTCGCCGGGGGAGCAGGCCTCGTTGAAAAGCAGGCGGACGAGGTCTCCGACAAGCCCCCCACCATGGCCGGGCCCGAAGAACAACCGGTCCAAGCGGCGTATTTCCGCGAGGGCCGGCCCCCGACAATGGAAGGCGAAGAAATACTTCACCAGCGGCCGTTCCGCATCGTTCAGGATTTTACAGGGAATCCCCGGACCGTAGAAAAAGAAGCATCCCTTGCGCAGCGCGTGCCGCTCTCCCCCGAGGACCAGTTCCCCCACCCCGTCCTCCACATACTCCATCAGGTGCACCGGGAAGCCCTTCCGGTTGATCCGGTAATCCTCCCGGCAGTGCTCCAGTCCGCCAAAAAAGATGTTCACCGGTACACGGGAAGCCCCTTTTCGGTTGGAAAAGGAGAAATAGCGGGCATCGACAACCTGCTTGCTGAGCTCTATGGGGGTAGCTTTCATCATAATCGCTATCGGTATCGGGATCGGGATCGCGATTTTAAATTGTTCAGTATTATCCATGCCGGACAAGCATCGTGCATTCAAACAAATTCGTGAATCTGCTAGGATGGCCGCTACCATGAAAAACACTGTCCTTGAAAACCTGCCCAAAGTGGGCATCCGCCCGACGATTGACGGCCGCCTTGGCGGCGTGAGGGAATCCCTCGAAAAGCAGACCATGGACCAGGCCAAGCGCGTGGCCCGGCTCATTGGCCAGAACCTGAAATACCCGACCGGAAAGCGGGTGGAATGCGTCATTGCCGACACTTGCATCGGCGGCGTGGCGGAGGCCAGCGCCTGCGCCGAGAAGTTCAGGAAGGAGAACGTCGGGGTTTCCCTGACCATCACGCCGTGCTGGTGTTACGGCTCGGAAACGATGGACATGGACCCGCACCTGCCGAAGGCGGTCTGGGGCTTCAACGGGACGGAGCGTCCGGGCGCGGTCTATCTGGCCGCCGTCCTCGCGGGCCACACCCAGAAGGGCCTGCCGGCTTTCGGGATCTACGGCAAGGACGTCCAGAACGCCGATTCGAAGGAGATCCCCGAGGATGTGGCGACGAAGCTCCTCAATTTCACTCAGGCCGGGCTGGCGGTGGCCATCATGCGGGGCAAGGCCTATCTCTCCATGGGCGGGACCTCGATGGGCATCGCCGGATCGATGGTCGATTACAACTTCTGGGAAAAGTGGCTTGGTATGCGGGTCGAGGACATCGACATGAGCGAGTTCATCGGCCGCATGAATAAGGACATGTACGACGAGAAGGAATTCAAGAAGGCCCTCAACTGGGTGAAGAAAAACTGCCCCGAAGGGGAGGATTACAATCCCGAAACCCACAAGCGCTCCCGCGAGCAATTGGACTCGGAATGGGAAACCAACGTGAAGATGGCCCTCATCGCCCGCGACCTCATGGTCGGGAATCCGAAACTGGCCGAAATGGGCTACGGGGAGCAGGCCCATGGACACCAGGCCATCGCCGCCGGTTTCCAGGGACAGCGCCAGTGGACCGACCATTTCCCGAACGGCGATTTCCTCGAGGCCATCCTCAACACCTCCTTTGACTGGAACGGCAAGCGCGCGCCCTATATCGTGGCCACCGAGAACGACGCCCTCAACGGCGCCACCATGCTTATGGGCTACCTCCTCACCAACTCCGCCCAGATCTTCGCCGACCTGCGCACCTACTGGAGCCCGGAAGCGGTCAAGGAGGCCAGCGGCCACGAGCTGAAAGGTCCGGCCAGCGACGGCCTGCTGCACCTGATCAATTCGGGCCCCGCCGCCCTCGACGGAACCGGCCAGCAGATGAAGGACGGTAAGCCGGCCATGAAACCGTTCTGGGAAATCACCCAGCAGGAAATCGAGGACTGCCTCAAGGCCACGACCTGGCACCCGTCCATGACCGAATACTTCCCCGGCGGCGGCATGAGCACCCGCTACCGCACCAAGGGGGGCATGCCGGCCACCATGACCCGCATCAACCTGGTCGACGGCCTCGGGCCGGCCATGCAGATCGCCGAGGGATGGACGGTCGACCTCCCGGCCAAGGTGAACGACGCCCTCGACCAGCGCACCAACCCGACCTGGCCGACCACCTGGTTCGCCCCCATCCTCAGCGGCCAGGGCGCCTTCCGCTCGACCTACGAGGTCATGAACAACTGGGGGGCCAATCACTGCGTCATGGCCTACGGGCACATCGGGCACCTCTTCATCACGCTGGCCTCGATGCTGCGGATCCCGGTCTATATGCACAATGTCGGCGAGGAGCGGGTCTTCCGTCCGAGTGCATGGCGCGCCTTCGGCACGGCCGGGCTCGAGGGCGCCGACTTCCGCGCCTGCCAGACCTACGGCCCGCTGTACGGCTGATAGTGACGGATATTTAACTACGAATTTCACGAATTCTCGCGAATGGATTGGCGAAACTCGGGTAATTCGCAGTCTAACTCAGCCCTTGACCGCCCCGCTGGTCAGGCCGGCGATGAACTCCCTCTGCAGGAGGAGGAAGATGATCATCACCGGGGCGATCGAGACGATCGTGCCGGCCGAGATCATCCCGTAGTCGGTGTTGTAGATACCGCGTAGTTGGGCAATCGCTACGGACAGGGGGAATTTGGACTCGTCCTGCAGGATGACCTGCGGGCCGATGAAGTTGTTCCATGTGCCGAGGAAGGTGATCAGCAGGAAGGCGCCCACCATCGGGCGCACGATCGGCATGACGATGTTGAGGAAGATGCGCAGCTCGCCGCAGCCGTCTATACGGGCCGCCTCGAGCATCTCGGCCGGCACCGCGTTGAGCATGGCCTGGCGGAACAGGAAAATCCCGAAGGCCGGCCCGAGGGCGGGAAGGATCAGTCCGGTGTAGGTGTTGAGCAGCCCGAGCTTGTAGAGGAGATCATAGACCGGCGCGATAAGCAGCGGGGCCGGAATGATGATGGCGGCCAGGACCAGCGCCGTGAACAGCCCCCGTCCCGGGAAGCGGAACTTGGCAAGGGCATAACCGCCGAGGGCGGCCGAAAAGGTCGCCAGCAGACTCGTGACCGAGGCGGCCGCGAATATGGTCGTGTTCTTCAGCGCCTTGAAGAAGAGCGGGTCCTTGAGGAGATTGGCAAAATTGTGCAGGAAGACAAAGGTCTTGAACTGCGGCCCAAAGGTCTGTTCCAGCGAGAGGAACACCGACTGCAGCAGCGGATAAACCAGGAAAACGGCAAAAACCAGGAGAAACGGCGCCAGGAACAGGTATGGCGTCGCCACAGGATAGGGATGATAGGCCCGCTTCATCATTAAAAACCGGGATCCTTTTCAAGGAGCGGCGGTTGGAAACCGCCGCCATATCGTTGTCACGTTCGGCGGTTGGAAACCGCCGCTCCTTGATAGAAACACGTTTCTTTCCATCTGCAGCACCACATTGTGCTGCGCCTTTGACAGCAGTTCCCCCGCCCTGTCCATCAAGGCGTCCGCATCGTCGATCCGGTGGTCATTGGCATAGCGGATCAGGGCGCTCAGGGCGTTCGCCACCTCGCGCAGGGCCAGGGGTTCAAAGGGGGAGGAAGTCCGCACCGGTACATGCTCCGCCTGTTCAATGAACAAGCGTCCCTTCGGCTGGTTCGAGTAATAGGCGTTCGGTTCGTCAAAAACCGGGTCATCCCAGAACTCCTTCACGGGGGTCAGGACCCCGAAGGTTCGCCAGGAGCGGACCGCCAGCTCGCGTGAAATGTAGAGCCGCTTGGCAAATTCCCAGTTCTTCTCAAAATTGCCGGCGGACTTTGGAAAGCCCAGCATGGTCCCACCCCAGCAGGAGGTGCGCCGCCCGCCTTCTTCCCATGCCGGCAGCGGCATCAGCTTCAGCTTGCCGGCTAGGGAGGGAATGTAGAGTTCCATCTGTATCGACCGCCAGTCCGGAACAATCCAGGAAAGGACAAAGCCCTCCGCCCGCAAACGGTGCCCGGCACCCGTGTAGAGATCGAGATCCCCGGTGAGCTTTTCCGGAGCCGCGGCCCAGTTTGCCAGCTTGGCAAGGACCCGCACATTGACCGGGTTGTCAATGATCGGCTGCTCCTGCTCGTTGAAGTAGCCCGGTCCCGCCTGCAGCATAAGGGCCGTGATCGCGCTCCCCTCCGTCTCCTGCAGCTCGAACGGATACTGGTCGATCGAGCCGTCGCCGTCAAAATCCACCGCCAGGACCTGCGTGGCCTCGAAAAACCGGTCCCAGGTCGTGAGTTCCTCCACATCGATCCCCGCCGCCTCGAAGACATCGGCACGGTAGCAGAGCAGGATCGGATGCACATCGCCGGGCAGGCCAAAGATATGGCCCCGGTTGGTCCACGGGGAAAAGGAGGGACGATTGATGCGTTCCAGCAGGCCCTCCTCCCGGATGCGCTCTGTCAGGTCGACGAAGCCCACCGCCTCCAGCGGACCCCGCCAGGTGGCGGAAGCCATCGTCCGCTCCACCTCGACAACGTCCGCAAGGGGCGTTCCCGAAAAGAAGCCCGACTGCAGGCGCCGCCGCAGGGCCGAATACTCCACCAGCTCCACCCGCATGCGGTCCTCCCCCTTGAGGTCCATCTTCTCGATCAGTTCACGGTACACCGCCGGCCGCTGACGGACAAAGGTCCACATCACCCGCCCCTCCGGCTCCTTGTCGGACCGCAGGAGAATGTAGACGGTCGAAACCACCGCCAGGACGAGGATCACCAGAAGGCCGAGGGGAATGGTCTCCCGCAGGCGCTCGAGGATGGACCGGAGCATCCTTCATGCATGGAGCGGGGCAAGAGAGGGGTCAATTCGAAAGGAACTCGACCTCCTGGATCCCCTTGATCCGGGGATGGTTCAGCTTCTCCCTGAGCGATTCCAGGTCCCTGAGGTCCTCCAGGCGGGCGTCGGAGCGCCACACCCCGAGTTCGTCGTCATAGACGTAGATCCGCATCCCGATGTAGAACAGCAGCACCCGGCGCTTGGCCTTCCATTCGACCAGCCCGAGGAAACTCTGGTCGTAGTGAAAATTCGCTACCTGGGACCATCTCGGCTTGACCAGTTCGGCGGCGAGGCCGACCGGGTCGGGCAGCGGGCCCATTTCCTTCAGAAAACCGGACCAGGAGTGGGCCGGCTGGATTCCCTGACCTTAAATTGAAACCGGGTATCAATTAGGCATTAGCCGCGGTTCTAGATTGCATCAGTCTGGTGAAATCCCTTTTCATGGCAACCGTGCCTTCCATTGCCAGAAAACGGGATTTTTACCGTACGGATATCAGCCTGAAGGAAAAGACGATCGGGGGGATGATTCTGATTCTCCTCGCAGGGATCGGGATCGGCATCCACCTGAAGGGACGCGCCTACGACCCGGCGAAATACACGGGCAGCGTGGAGGCGCTGGAGTCGACCCGGCAGGCGGTTGAGGGAAAAGCCGCCACCCTGCGCAACGAGGCGGACCTGCGCGCCTACGAAGGGGCGGGCACCGTGGCCGGACCGGCCGG
>JBNGDP010000007.1:56669-64563 GCA_049975345.1 Oceanipulchritudo sp.
ATGCTGCTGCCTGCGGAGAACCAGGTACCCGGCAGCCTCACCTATATTGCTGAAAACGCCTACGGGCAGGAAATTCTCAGCGGGGTCTTCGAGGCACGTTACCGGGTGGAGGGGAATGAGGTGACGCTCTTCGCCCAGGCCTGTGAAAACCCGGAAACCGCCACCAGCCATTGGGAAAGCTTGCGGGACTTTTACAGCAAGTACGGTTCCCTTGAGGAGCCCTTCGAACAGGACGGGGCGAAAGTCTTCGCAGCCGACATGTTTGGCCAGTGGAACGTGATCGCCCTGCGCGGCAACGCCCTGCTCGGGGCGGTCAACGCCGACGACCGCGAGGCGGCCCTGAAACTCGTGAAATCACAGATGAAATAAACAATATGTCTTTAAAATATAACTACGAATTACGCGAATTTTCAAACCTCACAACATACGCGCTGTTTGCGCCATTCGTAGTTAAAATCTCTCAACCCAACAAATGGCACGCCCACCCGTAATCCCCGACCCGAAAGGCATGGACCGCCGGCAGTTCATGCGCCACATGGCGCTGACCGGCGCCACGGCGACGGGCGCCCTTGCCGCCGGGCTCTTTCTCTGGCAGCGCAAGCACTTTGTGCCGGGATTCGGCGACAAGTCCGGCATCCGCCTGCCCAGTTTCGCGACCGCGACGGCGAAGACGCAGGTCAGCCTCGGCATCGCGCACGGGACCGGCCGCATTGCCACCACCCGCGCGGCCATCGACGCCCTCGGGGGAATCCAACGGTTCATTCAAAAGGGCGACGTGGTCATGCTGAAGCCGAACGTGGCCTTCGACCGACCCCCGGCACTGGCCGCCACAACCCATCCAGACAGTCTGCGCGCGGTGGCGCAGCTGGTCCTCGAGGCCGGGGCGAAAAAGGTGATCGTCGCCGACAACCCGATCAACAGCCCGGCCGGATGCTTCCTCAAGAGCGGCCTGGAAGCGGTGGCCAACGACCTCAAGCTCACCCTCATGTATCCCGAGCAGAGCGCCTTCACCTACATCGAGATGGAAGGCGAGATCCTGCGCCACTGGCCCTTCTTCAACCGTCCTTTCGAGCAGGCGGACAAGGTGATCGGCATCGCCCCCTGCAAGGACCACAACCTCTGCAGCGCCTCCATGACCATGAAGAACTGGTACGGGCTCCTCGGCGGCCGTCGCAACCAGTTCCACCAGCATATCCACAGCATCATTTCCGATTTCGCCCTCATGATGAAGCCGACGCTTGTCGTGCTTGACGGCATGAGCGTCCTCATGAGCAACGGCCCGACCGGCGGCCGCCTCTCCGATGTGAAGGACATGGGCACCGTGGTCGCCGGCACGGACATGGTCTCCGTCGACAGCTACGGTTACCAGAACCTTCTGGGGCGCGATGTAGCGAATCTTGACTACCTTCACAAGGCGCATCAGCGCGGCCTGGGCAATATGAACTGGAAGGAGAGCACATGGAAGGAAGTCAACTCATGATGCCCCTCATCAAGGAGCGGCGGTTTCCAACCGCCGACATCCATTACAAGGAGCGGCGGTTTCCAACCGCCGGCATCCCCATGCCGCACACGGCGCTTGCAAAGCGCCGCTCCATGATAAATCCCACACTTCTTTTTCAGTAGGCATGGCCAGCAAATTCAACAAGTCCATCAACACCATCATCGCGGACATGCGAATCACGCGCGTGCGGATCGTCTCGCAGACCTTTTTCTTCCTGCTCTTTCTCTTCTTCGTCATCATCACGGACCTGCGCTACCTGAAGGGGTATCCGGTCTCGCTGTTCCTGGAACTGGACCCGCTGGTCGGGGTGGCCACCGCGATCACCACAGGGACCGTCTACAAGGCACTGATCCTGGGGCTCATCCTGCTCCTCCCCACCCTTCTGCTGGGCCGCTTTTTCTGCAACTGGATCTGTCCCTACGGGACGCTGCACCAGTTCACCCATTTCCTCTTCGGCAGCCGGAACGAACAGACCCGCATCGAGTCCAACCGCTTCCGCAAGCTGCAACAGTTAAAGTACGTTATCCTCATCGCGATGATTGCGGCGGCCCTGTTCGGCAGCCTGCAGATCGGCCTGCTGGATCCAATCGTGCTCTTCCACCGCTCGATGAGCGTGGCCATCCTGCCCGGGATCAACCTCATCTTTCCCGACACCTTCTACGTGAAGCAGTATTTCCATGTCGGGGCCTGGCTGGTCGGGGCCATCATCCTCTTCTTCGTGGTGATGAATGTCTTCATTCCACGCTTCTTCTGCCGCGCGGTCTGCCCCCTCGGCGCCTTCCTCGGCGTCCTGTCGCGATTTTCCGTGATCCGCATCGAGCGCGACCCGAACAAGTGCATCGACTGCGACGCCTGCCTGAAGAACTGCCAGGGCGCCTCCGATCCCCACACCCAGCTGCGCAAGAGCGAATGCTTTGTCTGTTTTGAATGCCTCGAGGACTGCCCGGTGGACGCCATCTCCTTCAGCTTCATGCCGAACAGGCAGCACGAAGTGACCGGTCCCCCGATCAACGGGCGCCGCGCCGCCATGGCCTCGCTTATCGGGGTGGCCGGGTACGCGATGGCCCGTGCCTCCGGGGCCAGCGATTCCAATTTCAACAAGAAGGTCATCCGCCCGCCGGGTTCCGTGGCCGAGGATGGTTTCCTCGAACGCTGCATCAAGTGCGACCAGTGCATCCGGGTCTGCCCGACCAATGTCCTCCAGCCCACCCTCATGGAGGCCGGCCTGGAAGGCTTCTGGACCCCGATCCTCAACATGAAGATCGGCTATTGCGAGTTGAACTGCACGCTCTGCGGGCAGGTCTGCCCGACGGGAGCCATCCAGCGCATCTCCATCGAGGAGAAGAACGGACGCGGCGAATTCGCGGAGCAGGGCCCGGTCCGCATCGGCACCGCCTTCTACGACCACGGGCGTTGCCTGCCCTGGGCCATGGAGACCCCCTGCGTGGTCTGCGAGGAGGTCTGCCCGACCTCCCCAAAGGCGATCTATTCGCGCGAAGTCACCATCCGCAAACGTGACGGCAAGGACATCACCCTGCGCCGCCCCTACGTCGATCCGTCCCTCTGCATCGGTTGCGGGATCTGCGAGCACGAATGCCCGGTCAAGGACTACGCGGCCATACGCGTCACCGCCATCGGGGAAACCCGCTCGCAGACGCGCAGCCTCCTCATGGATGGCGGGGATCCCTCCAACCTTCTCGACCTCACCAAACGCGAAAGATAACCTCCCCCCATGCCCGCCAAGGAACCAAGACTCCTCCCCGCCACCAAGGAAAAGACCTGCCAGATCTGCGGCGAATCCTACGTCTATCCCGAAAAGGAAAGCAACGCGACCCGCTTCCATTGTGAAGCCTGCGCCGGACTGCCCGCCCAGTACCGTAAAATTCTCACGAAGATGTCCAAGCGAATCCAATCCCTCGAACGAAAAGTTAAATAAACAACCTTCCTCAAGGAGCGGCGGTTTCCAACCGCCGGCGCATACATACCGCATACGGCGGTTGAAAACCGCCGCTCCTTGTAAGATCCAAAAACCTAAATTCAAGCATCATGAAATCATCCTCCTCCCGCCGCACCTTCCTCAAATCCTCCATCGCCCTCCCGGCGGCCATGGCCGCCATCCCCGCCAGCGCAACCGTGGCCGGCGACAAGCCGGACGAGCCGGAGGCGCTGCCCATGCGCAAGCTCGGGAAGAACGGGCCCATGGTCACCATTCTCAACCTCGGGGGCATGATGTCGGCCCACAATCCACAGTACCTCGAACTGGCCTGGCGCATGGGTATCCGGTATTTCGATACGGCCGATTGCTACAAGAACGGCAAGTCCGAACAGGACGTGGGGGAATGGGTGCGCCGCAACCCGCAGCGCAGGAAGGACGCCTTCATCGTCACCAAGGATCACCCGAAAAAGGGCCCGGAACAGCTCCTCACCATGATCGACAAGCGCCTTGAAAACATGGGGATCGACTACATGGACCTGTTTTTCATCCACGGGATCGGCACCGGCGGGTACGGCAAGGAATCCCTGGAGTGGCCAAAGAGCGACCGGCTGCGGAAGGTCTTCGACCAGTTGAAGGAATCCGGCAAGACCCGGCTTTGTGGCTTTTCCTGCCACGACAAGCACCTCGTCGAATACCTGAACGCCGCCGCCGAGGGTGGTTTCATCGACGCCATCATGTTCAAGGTCAACCCGCAGATGCAGAAGGGCGATGAACTGGACCAGGCGCTCGAGGCCTGCCACCAGGCAGGGATCGGGCTCATCGCCATGAAGGAGATGCGCCCCTTTGCCAATGCCCCGAAACAACACCCGAAGCTGGAGGGTACCGGCTTGACCACGCACCAGATGGTCCTGCAAAAGGTCTGGAGCGACCCGCGCATCGCCTCCATCTGTTCCGCCATCGAGAACATCCAGCAAATGGAGGAGAATACCATGGCCGCACGCAGGTTCGACAAGCCACTGACACCGGAATTGTCGGAATCCCTCACCGAAATCGCCGCCCTTTCCGTTTCGCCCATGTGCCCGGGTTGCCCGAGCTGCAATGCCCTGGCCAAGCAGACAAAATACGCCTTTGACGACATCTCCCGCTACGTCACCTATTACGAGCAGGACGGCAATGCCGAGGCCCGGAACTACTACCGCAAGCTCAGCCCGGCCCAGCGGGACTTCTCCGGGGTTGATCTGGCCGGCATCCGCGACGCCTGCCAGTACAAGGTGGATTATCCGGAGATTGCCCGCCGGGCGGAGCTGTACTTCGGCTGATCAGGGCAAGGTGTCCACGAGGGCCGGAACTTGCCCCAACGGGTTCCCGTCCTGTCGGCAATCAGACCCATGATGGGATCCGTGACCGTATCGACAACCCGGGTCACGAGGAACATGGTTTCGACAGCGGCGGCGGATTGGGGTGTGCGGCCAGCCGTCCTCTTTAAGGGTACCCTTGAAGTAAACGGTGCAGGGCCCCAGCAAGGGGCCATCCAGTACCAGCATGGAACCGGGTACCTTGTTCACAACCGTATCATACCGCTTTCAGTATGGATTGATCAGGTGGAGCATGGGCGTGGGACCTCCGCTTGCGGATGGTCTCCCAGTGCCCTGGCAGCGGCGCGCAAGCGCGCGCGCCACGAATGCCCGCCTCAATTGCATCAAACCTTGGTGAAACCGGTATCAATCACAAACTCGACGCCGGGGGTCACGGTCTGGATTCCCGCAGCCGGAACATGCCCCTCCACTGGTAGGATCACACGCCGTGCCGCCGCAAAGAAGGCACGTGCATTCCCTTCCATGGGCCATGGAATCGACTCACCGCCCGGCCCTGATTTCCAGATTGGCGAATCCGCGTTCCATGGCGTTTCCTTGATCCGGCCGGGGATTGGATGAAAGGTCAGCACCGGCGGGTGCTCCGGGCTCATTGCCTTGGCATCAACCGGGTCGCTGCCGCTGAGCCCATCGGAGGGACCCGTCAGGCGGTCATCGTGCGACGGGGGTGTTGGCAACCCAAAGGATTCCAAAAGGGCATCTCCTTCAACCACCAGGGTCTTCCATGGAAAAGCCCGGTGCGTTACCATGGGAATTGTATCCAGAATTGCATGCCCAGTCACCCCTTCGACGAGCCGCATGTGTTTGAAAGGAAAAAGGATTCCCCTTTTCGCATCGGTCGATGAGAACCAAAGGACCCCGGATCCGTCCGGCAGGATGTAGGGAAGGTCCATATCGGGCCGGGCGGCAAGGAACTCATTACCCAAGCGGCCAAAATCCGCAATGACCGAATCGGGCTGGGTCTCCTGGCTGACCTCATACAACCAGGTCTCGGGGGCCAGCCATGCGTTGAAAGCCATCAGCTTGTAAGCCACAGGCAGCCAATTTTCCGGGCTTCGCTCCCGTTGGGAGCACCCGCGCAGCCATTTGGTGGTATGCCCCAGAAGCCACGGATCCCGGTCCCATCCATCGGTCTCGATGGAGCAACTCAGGCCGGGGAAACTCTGGCTTTCGGAAATCCAGCCCAGGCCGTCCCTTGTTCGCCGGCTGATCCATTCCCACCAGGCCCGCTGCTGGGGCTTGCCGTCGTGGCCGCGCCAGTCCAACTGGCTCATGAAGAGGTTATGGAAACTGTCCCCCCAGATTCCTTCATACCCGAATTCGCGGCGCACGCTGTCAAGGCGGCTGTCGAAGGCCTCCCGGAACCGGGCGCTGAGGATGCCAGTTCCGCCCACCGGCCGGCATGTGCCCCAAGGCGGGCCACAACCTGGGCAAAACCGTCACCGGCCTTCCAGAAATCAAAGAGGGCTCCCACAGCCGGAAGAACCGGCGTTTCCACGAACCTCAATTCAGCGGCCACGGTCGACCGCACCCGCTGCTCCAGCTCAAGGTAGCGGGTCTGCCAGAAAAAACCAGGCCGGAGATTCCCTGTAGTGATGAACAAGTACCTGAATGAAATCGTCCTCCATGAGGATGCCGCCTCAAAGTGTTCCTCATCCAGTTGTCCCGGAATACGGTCGCCCGGGTAAATTTCCGTGAGTGCCCTCAGGTTTCCCTGCCGCTCGGGGAAGGCCGCCAAAGCCCCACTGGGACGAAACTGGAAATCGATGAACCCGGTCCCGGCTCCGCGGGCGGGCGCGTGTATTGAGGAATCGCTGCGCAGTTGCAGTGCCGATTGCCGGTCCATTTCCGCACTGCGGCCTCTCCATTTCTGCGGGAGAAGCAAATCCTGGGTACTCCAGCAGGAAAGGGTCCCCTCTCCCGAATCGATGAAAGTCTGGGCGGGATGCCCCAGCCCGCGATATCGCTGATTGGCAAGGGTCAGGCCGTCGACCGTTCCCTCAAGGGCCCATCCGGAAAGGAGCCGGAAGGCATTCAAGGAAGCTCCATTGACCATGTTTCCGGAAAACGACCAGCGCCAGCCACGCCAGGGCCACCCGGCAATGGATTCCCGAACGGATTCAATCTTCCAGACAAGAAAGCCGGCCGGAGGTGATTCCGCCGACCGGGCCTTTGCACCTGAATCCAAAGGGACAACCCCTTCGCAATCCCTTGGATGTTGTACGGCCGTCCGGGCAAAGAAATAGTCATCCCGATCAATGTGTCCCTCCTCGTCCCTAAACCTGCCTTATTCATGAAATCCCTACTGCAACCGCCTCCAGCCGTTTGTCTACGGCGTTTGCCGCCGTGCAGCGACCTCAACGTATTTCAATACGCCTTCGCCCGCTGCCCGGCGGCAAGCCTTGTATGCAAGCACCTTGAGACGGTTTCGCTACGGGTTTCATGAATAAGGCAGGCTAAGAAAGAAACTTCCCCAGGCCGATTGGTCCGCGCATTCGCGCAGCTCAATAACCAGTTCCCATCCGTTTTGCACGGCCCGGACCTCGGCCAGGCGCAGGTCCGCGTAGAGCCCCTGCGGATAGGACCAGTCTGCCGCCACCAGCGGGAAGACGGGCGACTCTCCGGAGCGCAGGATGTACCCGTCGATTCGAACCGCACCAATGCCGAGGAATCGGCCCGATTCCTCGAGCAGATCCATCGTCAACCCGTTCTCGAAGGAAATCACACGGCTTGTCGGTTCTCCGGGGAGCGAAATGGCCGGGCAAAGGAGAAAGCAGGAGAGGGCGAGAAGGGAGATGGGAAATTTGGAATGCATGGAGGGACACGTGAATTGGCATTGGTGCAGGGTTGGATAAATACCAAAACCCCGCACCAATTTCCACTTGAATATCGTCACTCCCTCCAAAAAGAAGGCATAAATGAATGGTGTAAATTCGGCGGGGTGTCCACGAAGGCCGAGCAGCCGGTGTTTCCACTGATTCCGGATTCCACAGATTCAGTATTTCCTGAAGGATCCAAAGATTATGGATCTGTGAAAATTTTCATAATCTGCGGATAATCAATCAGGCCAGGGCCCGGTTCAGC
>JBNGDP010000008.1:0-61253 GCA_049975345.1 Oceanipulchritudo sp.
GCTTGCCCGCCGGCGCGCTCCGTGGTTCCACAATTTTCCGGGAAGAACCATTTTTTATAATTTCTCTTTGCACCTCCGCGGCTCCGCGTGATTTATATTATCCATTCATGGAATCGGATTCGGAACGCCAGCGACCCGAGTGGGCCCCGCCCGAGGGAGGGGAGGGCTTCACCTCCCATGTCATGAAGGGCGTGGAGGGCGGCCATGAGGGGATGCCGGGCTCCAACCGGGAGCGTCCGGCCCGCAAGCCGGCCCGGCGCCAGCGGGTGAGCGTCGATGAGCTGGAAAAGGGGATTCGCGAGGGGAGCCGGACCATGCTGGCGCGGGGCATCACCCTGGTGGAAAGCAATTCCCCCGAACACCAGCAGCAGGCCCAGGACCTGCTGGATTCGCTCATGGACCGGACCGGACACTCCCTGCGCATCGGCATCACGGGGGTGCCGGGAGCGGGCAAGTCCACGACCATTGACACCCTTGGCTCCATGCTGTGCGAGGAGGGTCACAAGGTCGCCGTTCTGGCGGTGGATCCCTCCAGCTCCATCACCAAGGGCAGCATCCTCGGCGACAAGACCCGCATGGAGAAGCTGCTCCGGCATGCCAGCGCCTTTGTGCGTCCCTCGCCGACGGGCGGCTGCCTTGGAGGGGTCGCCCGCAAGAGCCGCGAAACCCTTCTCCTGTGCGAGGCCTTCGGGTTTGACATCATCCTGCTGGAGACGGTCGGGGTCGGGCAAAGCGAAGTGACGGTGCGGTCCATGGTGGATTTCTTCCTTCTGGTCCTGATCGCCGGGGCCGGCGACGAGTTGCAGGGCATCAAGAAGGGGGTCATCGAGCTGGCCGACGCGATTCTCGTGAACAAGGCCGACGGGGACAACGTGCGCCGCGCCCGCATGGCCAAGGCGGAGTACAACCGCGTGCTCAGTTTCCTGCATCCCTGCACCGAGGGGTGGAAGACCAAGGCCTACATGGGCTCGGCCATGACCGGGGAGGGGATTCCCGAAATCTGGCAGGTGATCCGCGATTTCAGGGAGACCACCACCGCCAGCGGGGTCTTCGCGCGGCGCCGCCGCGGGCAGAATCTCGACTGGATGCGCGGGCTCATCGACGAGGCCCTGCGGCGGCGCTTCTTTTCGGACAAGGCCATGCAGGAAAAGCTCGCCTCCATTTCCTCGGCCGTGGCCGGCGGGGATTTGCCCGCGGTCAAGGCCGTCGAATCCCTCATGACCCACTGGATGCGTTGAGCAGGCGCACCTCCCGCTGCGGGAAGGGGATGGCCACCCCGTTGCGCCTGAAGGCGCTGAACACGGCAAGGTTGATTTTGTATTGAGTCTGGTAATACACCTGCGTCTTCACCCAGTAACGGTAGCCGATTTTGAGGGACGAATCGCCGAAGGACTCGATGCCGATCTGCGGGGAAGGGTCCCGGGCGACATGATCGGATTGCCCGAGGCATTCCCGGATCAGGGAAACGGCCTTTTCCGGATCGGCCGAATAGGCGATGCCGATGGAGCCCTCCACGATCTTGTACGGGAAGGAGTTGACGAAAATCTCACCGATGACCTTCCGGTTGGGAATCGTGATCTGCTCGCCGTCCTCCGTGGAGAGGATGGTGGCCCCCAGCTTGATCTCCTCGACGATGCCGGTGAGGCCGTGAAGGGTCAGGGTGTTGCCCACCTTGAAGGGGCGCGTCAGGATGAGGGCGAGGCCGGCCCCGTAGTTGGCCACCGGTCCCTGGATGGCGAGGGACAGGCCGAAGGCGCCGGCCCCGATCGCGGCCACCATCGGGGCGATGGTGATGCCGAACTTGGCCATGGCGATGATCAGCGCGAAGGCGATAATCACGACCTTGACCACCCCGGAGAAGAATTTGGACAGGGTGACGTCGAGGTTCGCCTTCCCCGAAATCCTGAAGACCAGCTTCCCTGTGAAGCGGGCCAGGAGGACCCCGAGGACAAGGACGACAAGGGCCCCGAGAACCTGGAAACCGTAGCGGATTCCCAGTTCGATCAGGGTGTTGTAGATCGCTTCGAGTCGTTCAATATCTTCACTCATGTCGCGGAGGCTTGGGGGAATGGAGAAGAAATTTCCAGCCGCCATTTTTGGTTTTGCCTCGTCCGAGCGGCAATTTGTTTCTAGAGAGAAACCATGATCAAGCCCGTGATGGATTTGCGAACCGAGTTGAAGGATTTCGAGGGGGACCTGTATACGGACGGCACGCTTAGGAAGCTGTACGCGACCGATGCCTCCGAGTTCCAGGAGCTGCCGGAAGCGGTGGCGGTTCCGCGAAGCGAGGCGGACGTGCGGGAGCTGGTGCGGCTGGCGGCCCGGCACGGGAAGGGATTGATTCCGCGGGCGGCCGGGACCTCGCTGGCCGGCCAGGTCGTCGGGAACGGCATTGTGGTGGACATGGGGCGCCACCTGAACCGGATTGTCGCCATGGATGCCGGGAACCGCCGCGTCCGGGTCCAGCCGGGCGTGATCCGCAACGAGTTGAACATGGCCCTTGCCCCGCACGGGCTGCTCTTCGGACCGGAAACCTCGACCGCCAACCGCGCCATGATGGGAGGCATGATCGGGAACAATTCCTGCGGGTCCAACTCGATTGTCTACAGCAGCACGCGTGAGCACCTGGTCTCGGCGCGCGGCTTCCTCAGCGACGGGAGCGAGGTCACCTTCGGGCCGCTCTCCGCGGAGGAGTTCGCGGCGAAGTGCGCGGGCCCGGACACGCTGGAGACGCGCATTTACCGGACAATCCGGGACATGCTTTCCGATCCGGAAAATCGCCGCCTGATCGAGGAAAATTCCCCCAAGGCAACGGTGACGCGCCGCAACACCGGGTACGCCCTCGACCAGTTGATGGACGCGCGGGCGCTGGATCCCTCCTCGGACAAGCCGTTCAACCTGTGCCGGTTGATCGCCGGATCGGAGGGAACCCTCTTTCTCGGGGTTGAGTTCGAATTGAACTGCGAGCCCCTGCCGCCCCCGGGGGCCCTCATGTGCGCGCACTTTTCGTCGGTCATCGAGTCCCTCGAGGCCACCCTCGTGGCCCTTCGCCACGGCCCCAGTGCCGTTGAGTTGATCGACAAGCATATCCTCGACTGCACGAGGGCGAACATCGAGCAGCGCAAGAACCGTTTCTTCGTGGAGGGGGATCCCGGGGCCATCCTCGTGATCGAGATCCGTCGCGATGAACGGGAGGAGATCGGGAAGGAGATGGCGGCCCTGGAGGCCGGGCTCCGGCAGGCGGGTTACGGATACGCGTATCCTGTCCTTTGGGGCGCGGACGGCGACAAGGTGTGGGAACTGCGCCGGGCAGGCCAGGGGGTCATGACCAACGTGGTCGGGGACACGCGGCCCGCGGAGGTCGTCGAGGACACGGCGGTGGACGTCAACGACCTGCCGGCCTACATCGGGGAGTTCGACGCCCTGATGCGGGACAAGTACGGCATCGAATGCGTCTACTACGCCCATGCCGGTAGTGGCGAATTACATACACGCCCGTTGATCAACCTGAAGACGGAGGAGGGGCACCGCATGTTCCGTTCCATCGCCGAGGATACCGCCGCCCTCGTCAAAAAATACCGCGGATCCCTCAGCGGGGAGCACGGCGACGGGCGGCTCCGCGGCGAATTCATCCGTTTCATGGTGGGGGAGGAGTGCTACCAGCTGATGCGGCAAATCAAGGAATGCTTCGATCCGGACAACCTCTTCAACCCGGGCAAGATCATCGACACCCCGCCGATGGACGCCTTTCACCGCTACAGTCCGGGCCACCCGACACCGGAGTATGAGACCGTTTTCGACTTTTCCGACGTGATGGGAATCCTGCGGGCCGCCGAGAAATGCAACGGTTCCGGGGATTGCCGCAAGACCCAGCTCAGCGGCGGGACGATGTGCCCGAGCTACATGGCCACGCGGGAGGAAAAGGACAGCACGCGGGCCCGGGCCAACATCCTGCGCCACCTCCTCACCCATCCCCCCGATCCCGCGCATCCGTTCGTCAGCGAGGAGATCAAGGAGGTCATGGACCTCTGCCTTTCCTGCAAGGGGTGCAAGTCGGAATGCCCGTCCAATGTCGACATCGCCAAGATGAAGGCGGAATTCCTCCAGCAGTACTACGATGCCAGAGGGGTCCCGCTGCGGTCCGTGATGGTCAGCCGCTTCGCCGACATGGCAGGGCTTTTTTCCTCCATCCCCTGGGCGTGGAACCTGGTCGTGGGTACCACCTGGTCGCGCCGGATGGTGAACCGCATCGTGGGATTCCATCCGGACCGCACCCTTCCGCTCCTCGCCCCGAAGACCCTGCGCCGGTGGTTCCAGTCGCGCCCCAAGCCGGCCACAACCCCGAACGGGCGCCGGGTGTTGCTGTTTTGTGATGAGTTTACCAACTACAACGACGTGGAGGTCGGCATCGCCGCTGTCGAGCTGCTCGAGGGGCTCGGCTACCGGGTCATCATTCCGGACCACGTGGAAAGCGGCCGGGCCTCCCTTTCCAAGGGCCTGCTGCGGCGTGCCCGCGGGTTTGCCCGGGAAAATGTCCGCCTCCTTGCCCCGCTGGTCACGGAGGAGACGCCCCTGATCGGAATCGAGCCCTCCGCCATCCTCTGTTTCCGTGACGAATATCCGGACCTGCTCCGGGGGGCGGAAAAGGAGCAGGCCCGCCAGCTGGAGCCACATTGCCTCATGATCGACGAGTTCATCGCCGGGGAGGCCGACGCCGGTCGGATCCGTCCGGACCAGTTCCATCCGGGCAAGGCGACCATCCACCTGCACGGGCATTGCCAGCAGAAGGCCCTCGCCTCGCTGGGCCCGACCGTCCGCATGCTCAAGCTGCCCGAGGGGAACCGAATCCGCCTCATCCCCTCCGGTTGCTGCGGCATGGCCGGCTCCTTCGGGTATGAAAAGGAACATTACGACCTGTCACAGAAGGTCGGCGAACTCGTCCTCTTCCCCCGCGTCCGCGAGGCCGGAAAGGACGACCTCATCGCCGCCCCGGGTACCAGCTGCCGCCACCAGATCCATGACGGCACCGGCCGCCGGGCCCTGCACCCGGTACAGGTGCTGCGTCACGCGCTGAAAGGTTAATCCCAAATCCATTGAAGATGGCCGACAGGCCAAACGGGTGAGGGGCGCGCTTTCGGATCCACCGGCAGCGATTCAGGCAAACTTGTTTGGAGAGGGTATCACCCCAGCAGCGGGGCGAGCCAGCGTTCCATTTCCCCGACCCGCATGCCCTTCATGGTGGCGTAGGCCTCGAGCTGGTCGCGGCCGATGCGGCCGATGTTGAAGTACTTGGCCTGCGGATGGGCGAAGTAGAGCCCGCTGACGGAGCCGGCCGGGTGCATGGCGTAATTCTCGGTGAGGGTCATGCCGGTGTGCCTCGTGGCGTCGAGCAGGTCAAAGAGGATGCCCTTCTCGGTGTGGTCCGGGGTGGCGGGATATCCCGCGGCGGGGCGGATGCCCCGGTACTTCTCGGCGATGAGGTCCTCGTTGCTGAGGTTTTCCTCCTTGCCGAATCCCCACTGGCGGCGCACCTCGCGGTGCAGGTACTCGGCGTAGGCCTCGGCGAGGCGGTCACCGAGCGCCTTGATGATGATCGCCGTGTAGTCGTCGTGCTTCGCCTCGTGGAGCCCTGCGATCTCGTCGACCTCCTTGCCGCAGGTCACGGCGAAGGCGCCCATATGGTCGATCCGCCCGCTTTCAAAGGGAGCGACAAAATCACTACAGGAGAGGTAAGCGGCTCCCTCCGCGGCGCTTTTCTCCTTCTGCTGGCGGAGGAAATGGAAGCGCGTGACCACCCCGGACCGCTGCGCGTCGGAATACAATTCGACCACCTGCCCGCGCGAATTGGCCGGCCAGAGCCCGAAGGCGGCACGCGGCTGCAGGCTGGCGTCCCGGATCAGCTCGTCGAGGATCCGGCGCCCGTCCTGGTAGAGCTTGGTCGCCTCCTCGCCGTACTTTTCGTGCTTGAGGATCTTCGGGAAGACGCCCTTGAGCTCCCACGCCCAGAAAAACGGCGACCAGTCGATGTAGGGGACCAGTTCCTCGAGCTTGAGGTCGGCCTGCACCTGCAGGCCCGTCTTTTCCGGGACGGGGATGTCGAGGCTTTCCCAGTCGAAGCGGGGTGCCTGGGCGGTGGCCTCCTCCAGGGTGAGAAGGCGCACACCCTTGCGGTTGCTTTTCTCGTGCCGATCCCGGTGGCGGGCATTCTCCGCCGCGGCCTCCCGGACCGCCGCTTCCCGGTGCTCCGGATTGAGGAATTTGGAGCAGACCCCGACGACGCGGGAGGCGTCGGGCACCTGGACGACCGGCCCCGTGTATTCCGGGGCGATCTTGACCGCGGTGTGGGCCTTCGAGGTGGTCGCTCCGCCGATCAGGAGCGGGATGTCGAGACCCTCCCGGGCGAAGCTGTGCGCGTTGTGCACCATCTCGTCGAGGGAGGGCGTGATGAGCCCGCTGAGGCCGACGATGTCGGCGTCCACCTCGCGTATCTTCTGGATGATGCGGTCGCAGGAGACCATGACGCCCATGTCGTGGACGGTGTAGTTGTTGCAGGCGAGGACGACCCCGACGATGTTCTTGCCGATGTCGTGGACATCCCCCTTGACGGTGGCCAGGACGATGTTGCCGGCGCTCTCCTTCTCCGGGTTGTCGGAGAGCATGAAGGGGGTCAGGTGCGCCACGGCCCGCTTCATCACGCGGGCGCTTTTCACCACCTGGGGAAGGAACATCTTGCCCTCCCCGAAGAGGTCGCCGACCACCTTCATGGCATCCATCAGGGGGCCCTCGATGACCTCCAGCGGTCGGGCGTACTTCAGCCGGGCCTCCTCGGTGTCCTCGTCGACGAAATCGACCACGCCGTGGCGGATGGCGTGGCCGAGGCGCTGCTCGACGGATCCCTCCCTCCAGGCGAGCCGGTCCGATTCCTTTACCGCCTCCTTCTGTCCCTTGTAGGTCTCCGCGAGGGCGATCAGGGCGTCGGTCGCGCCCGGGTCGCGGTTGAAGAGCACGTCCTCGATACGGTCGCGCAGTTGCGTATCGATATCCTCGTACACCGCCAGCATGCCGGCGTTGACGATGCCCATGTCCAGCCCCGCCTTGATGGCATGGTAGAGGAAGATGCTGTGCATGGCCTCCCGCACGATGTTGTTCCCGCGGAAGGAGAATGAAATGTTGGATACGCCGCCGCTGACCCGCGCGTGCGGGCACAGCTCCTTGATGCGGCGCGTCGCCTCGATGAAGTTCAGGGCGTAGTCGTTGTGCTCCTCCATGCCCGTGGCCACCGTGAGGATGTTCGGGTCGAAGATGATGTCCGCCGGGTTGAAGCCGGCCTGGAGGGTGAGCAGGTCGTAGGCGCGCTTGCAGATGCGCACCTTGTCCTCCGTTTCGGTGGCCTGGCCCCTCTCATCGAAGGCCATCACCACGACCGCCGCGCCGTAGCGGCGGATCCGGCGGGCCTGGCGGAGGAATTCCTCCTCCCCCTCCTTGAGGCTGATGCTGTTGACGACCCCCTTCCCCTGCAGGCACTGCAGACCGGTCTCGATCACCGACCACCGCGACGAATCCACCATCACGGGAACCCGGGCGATGTCCGGTTCGGCCGCCATCAGGTTGAGGAAGGTGCGCATGCACGCCTCCGAATCGAGCAGCCCCTCGTCAAAGTTGACGTCCAGCATGTTGGCCCCGTTCTCCACCTGCTGGCGCGCCACCTCCAGGGCCTCGTCGAAATTCCCCTCCTTGACCAGTTTGCGGAAACGCGGCGATCCGGTCACATTCGTCCGCTCCCCGATGACGAAGAAGGAGGCCGGCTGCCCCTCGATTTTTACCGCTTCCAATCCGCTGTAGCGCGAGGCGATGCGCACCTGCGGAATCTTCCGCGGCGCGTGCCCTCGAACCCGCCTGGCTATTTCGGCAATATGGGCCGGGGTCGATCCGCAGCAGCCGCCGACAATGTTCAACCAGCCCTCCCGCGCGAATCCCTCCAGCACCGAGGCCATGTTCTCCGGCGTGTCGTCGTATTCCCCGAAGGCGTTCGGCAGCCCGGCGTTCGGATAACAGCTGATGTGCGTCTCCGCGAGGCGGGAAAGCTCCTCGATGTAGGGGGCCATCTCCTTCGCCCCAAGGGCGCAGTTGATCCCCACCGCCACCGGGTTCGCATGCGAGACGCTGTTCCAGAAGCCCTCCACCGTCTGGCCCGAGAGGGTGCGCCCCGAGGCGTCCGTGATCGTCACCGAGAGCATCACCGGCCAGCGGCGTCCCCGCTCCTCGAAAAGCTCCTCCAGAGCGAAAATCGCCGCCTTCGCGTTCAGGGTGTCGAAGATCGTCTCGATCAGGAAAATATCCACCCCCCCGTCGGCCAGGCCCCCGGCCTGTTCCCGGTACGCCGCCCGTAGATCCTCAAAGCTCACCGCCCGGTATCCGGGATCGTTCACATCCGGCGACAGCGAGGCGGTCCGGTTTGTCGGCCCGATCCCCCCCGCCACGAATACCGGCCCGCGCCCGGTCTCTTTCCTGTACCGCGCCGCCACTGCCTTGGCCAGCTCCGCCGCCGCCCGGTTGATCGCACCCACTTCCCCCTCCAGCCCGTAGTCCGCCTGTGATATCCGGTTCGCATTGAAGGTGTTCGTTTCAATGATATCCGCCCCCGCCTCCAGGAACCCGAGGTGGATCTCCTCGATCACTTCCGGCTTCGTCAGCACCAGCACGTCGTTGTTGCCCTTCAGTTCCTTCCCGTGCTCCCGAAAGCGCGCACCCCGGTAGGCCTCCTCCCCAAGCCCGTGCTCCTGGATCATCGTCCCCATCGCCCCGTCCAGAATCACGATCCGTTCCCGCAGCAGCCCGCGCAGCTCTTCTTCCATTGGATTTTCAATCATTGCATCATCATATCATGATAAAATGATTTGTTGTCAAGCATGCGGATGCTTGCCATGGGGCGGGGAAGGGATTTGGTGTGGGGGGATGGAAGCAGGATTCGAGCTGAAGAAGGGGGGCGGGACGGGCCCGCGACGGGGCTGTCTGGGGACCCGTCATGGGGAGGTGGAGACCCCGATTTTCATGCCGGTGGGGACGCAGGGAACGGTGAAGGGTTTGTTGCCGGAGCAGCTGCGGCGGGCCGGGGCGCAAATCATCCTGGGCAACACCTACCACCTGAATCTGCGGCCGGGTTCGGAATTGATCCGGGGGATGGGGGGCTTGCACGCCTACATGGGCTGGGACCGGCCCATCTTGACGGACAGTGGTGGGTTCCAGGTCTTCAGTCTGGCCAGGCTGCGGAAGATCGAGGACGGGGGGATCCGTTTCCAGTCGCATTTGGACGGGGCGGAGGTCCGGCTCACCCCGGAACGGGTGATCGACATCCAGGCGAATCTCGGATCGGACATCGCGATGGTGCTGGACGAGTGTCCCCCCGGGGAGGCGGACCGGAAGGCCTGTGAGGTGGCGGTGGAGCGGACCCTGCGCTGGGCGAAGGAGGCGCGGGAGTATGCCGGGAAAACCGGCTTTCTCGAGGCGGGGCACCACGTTTTCGGGATTGTCCAGGGCTCCCGGCACGGGGATCTGCGCAGGCAGTGTGCGGAGGAGCTGGTGGCGATGGATTTTCCGGGATACGCCATCGGGGGGGTGAGTGTCGGTGAACCGGAAGAGGAAATCCTCCCACAGGTGGAGATGTGCACGGGGTTGCTTCCCGAAAAAAAGCCCCGCTACGTGATGGGGGTCGGGACCCCGCCGCAGCTGCTGAAAATGATCGCCCGCGGGGCCGACATGTTTGATTGCGTCATGCCCACCCGCGAGGCGCGGCACGGAATCGCCTTCATCCCGTCGGGGAAATTGAACCTGAAAAACAACCGTTTCCGCGAAGATTCAAGACCCTTGTTCGAACCATTTTCCGATGTGGAAACCGGGCAATTTTCCCGTTCTTACATCCGGCACTTGATCGTTTCCGGAGAGATGCTCGGGGGAGTCTTGTTAACCCTGCACAATGTCCGCTTTTATCTCGATCTGATGCGCCAGGCGCGCGAACACATTGAGGCGGGCGACTATGAACAGTGGCATCGTGGCTGGATTGAAACCTATGAAAACGGGTCGGATGGGGAGTGAAAATTGACAGGTTTTTCTTTCCCGATTCTCCCGGATTCGGACAAGTTGTTTTGTAAATAATTTCCTTTGTTTATAACGGATTTCTGGTCCGGATTATTTCTGGATTCGTGTTGTATGTTTTTGGTTATTCCTTATTCATAAGGGTCTCTTATGAAAAAAGCGAAAGTGAACGAATTGAAGCAGCTGGAAAAGCTGGCCAACCGGATTGCGAAGAAGAAGGCGCGCCTGGAGGCGCAGATCAAGGCGGACGCGGAAACGGCCAAATGGTACGACCAGGTCCTGAAGGAGTCGGGATACAAGCGTCCCCGTGACCTTGTGAAAGCCATGATGGAGCATTTCGGCATCCGGACGGTGAGCCTCGCCAAGAGCAGGCGTGGCCCGGGCCGTCCACCGAAATCGGATGCGAAGGCCGCCGCGAAGACGGGCAGTCGCAAGCGCACCAGGGTCACCGCTGGCGTGCGGGATGAGGTGAAGGGCGCCCTGGACAAGGGAATGTCCAGGAATGCGGCCTCGAAGAATTTCGGAATCAGCTACATTGTCGTGAAGAAGATCGCCGACGGGGCCTACGATCAGTTGTAGGAATCTTCAAATCGGGATCGGCATCGGCATCGTGAATCCGAATCCATGGTGCGATCCCGGTCCCGATTATCGGGACTTCTTTCGGTTGCCATTCCTGCGGGGACCGCTCTAATTTGGCCCTTTTCGCATGATTAAGAAGCTATTCAAGGGATTTTCGGGCAGCCATTACCGGCGTTTCCTGAAGAAGGTCCAGCCGATCGTGGACCGGATCAACGCTCACGAGGAAGAGTACCAGCAATTGACGGACGAGCAGTTGCGGGGAAAGACGGAGGAATTCCGATCCCGGCTCAAGGACGGGGAGACCCTGGACGACTTGCTTCCCGAAGCCTTCGCCGTGGTGAAGAACGCGGCCCGCCGGCTTTGCGGCCAGGAGATCGAGTACGTCGGGGTCAAGGACACCTGGAACATGATCCACTACGATGTGCAGCTGATCGGGGGGATTTCCCTGCACCAGAATTCGATCGCGGAAATGGCCACCGGGGAAGGAAAGACGCTGGTGGCGACGCTGCCCCTCTACCTGAACGCCTTGACGGGCCGGGGCGCGCAGCTGGTCACGGTGAATGAATACCTTGCCCAGCGCGATGCCGAATGGATGGGGCACATCTACCGGTTTCTCGGATTGACCGTCGGGGTGATCAAGGGCGGGCACCAGCAGAACAACGACGAGAAACGGGAGATGTACAATTGCGACATCACCTACGGGACCGCCAGTGAGTTCGGGTTCGACTACCTCCGCGACAACGGGATGGCCATGACCCGGGCGGCCCAGGTCCAGAAGGACCACTATTTCTGCATCATTGACGAAGTGGACTCCATCCTGATCGACGAGGCCCGGACCCCGCTCATTATTTCCGGTCCGGTGGAGGACGACACCTCCGCCCCTTTTCTTTCCCTGAAGCCGCTCATTGAGCGGCTGGTCCGTGAACAGACGCGCCTGTGCAACCAGTTGATCAACGATGCCCGCAAAACGATGGAGGATCCGCAGGCCGATCACGGGGAGGCGCTTTACAAGATGCTCCAGGTCAAGAAGGGGATGCCGAAGAACAAGATTCTGCTCCGCTTGCTGGAGGAAGGCCGCGTCCGCAAGGAATTCGACGCCTACGACCTGGAAATGGGGGCCGACTACAACAAGAAGGCGATGTACGCCCTCAAGGAGGACCTGTATTTCACGCTGGATGAAAAACAGCGCAGCAGCGACCTGACCCAGAAAGGGCGTGACTTTCTCCGGCCCGATGATCCGGATGCCTTTGTGCTGCCGGACCTGCCGACCCTCTACATGGAGATCGACAGCCGGGAGGGGACCGGCCCGCAGGAAAAAGCCCGGCTCAAGGCCGAGGAGCAGAAGAAATTCGAGAAGACCAGCGAGGAGATCCATATCATCAGCCAGCTTCTGCGGGCGTACAGCCTGTACGAGCGGGACGTCGAGTACGTGGTCCAGAACGGAAAGGTGATGATCGTGGACGAGAACACCGGACGGGTGATGCCGGGCCGGCGCTGGTCGGACGGCCTGCACCAGGCGGTCGAGGCCAAGGAAGGGGTCCAGATCGAGAAGGAGTCGAAAACCTTCGCGACCATCACCCTGCAGAATTACTTCCGGCTGTATGAGAAGCTGGCCGGGATGACCGGCACGGCCGAAACCGAAGCCAACGAGTTCAAGGATATTTACAAGCTCGACGTGATGGTGATCCCGACCAACCGTCCAAACATCCGGCAGGACGAGAATGACATCATCTTCAAGACCCGGCGCGAGAAGTACAACGCGGTCGTCGAGGAGATCACGGAAGCCCACAACCGCGGGCAGCCCTGCCTGGTGGGGACCGTCTCGGTGGACGCCTCCGAGGTGCTCAGCCGGATGCTCAAGCGGGCCCGGATCCCGCACAGCGTGTTGAACGCGAAGTACCACCAGCAGGAGGCGGAGATTGTTTCGCGGGCCGGCCAGCGGGCGGCGGTGACCATCGCCACGAACATGGCCGGACGGGGCACCGACATCAAGCTGGGCGAAGGCATCCCCGAGCTGGGAGGGCTGTACGTCATCGGCACCGAGCGGCACACCTCCCGGCGCATCGACCGCCAGTTGCGGGGCCGCTGCGCCCGCCAGGGGGATCCCGGCAAGAGCCGCTTTTTCCTGTCCCTCGAGGACGAGTTGATGCGCCTGTACAGCCAGGGCAGCGCGGGCAAGCTCCTGGAAAGTTCATTCGAGGAGGGCCAGCCGCTCGAGCACCGCTGGCTCAACCCGATGATCGAGCGGGCCCAGAAAACCGTCGAGCAGCATCATTACTCCATCCGGAAGCGGCTGCTGCAATACGACGATGTCGGTTCGAAACAGCGCGAGGTGATCTACGGCCTGCGCCACGATGCCATCAACAGTGATACCCCGAAGGAGCTGATCTTCGAGCTGATCGAGGAGGAGTTGGAGGAACGGGCGGATGAATTTGGAATCCTCAATGCCAAGGCGGATTTACAGGAGAAGGAGCTGAAGGATTTCAGCAACTGGGCCATGCAGACCTTCCCCATCCGCCTGCCGGCCGACGACTTGAAGACCCTCAAGGGGGAGGAGATCCTGCAGAAGACACTCGGGGAAATCCGGGAAGCCTACCGGGTGAAGGAGCAAGCCGAGGATCCGGAGGCCCTGAAACGGCTGGAGCGGGTGGTATTGATCAGCACGATTGACCGCAATTACCAGAACCACCTGACGGAGATGGAGGACCTCCGCCAAAGTGTCGGCCTGCGCGGCTACGGCCAGAAGGATCCGCTTGTCGAGTACAAGAACGAGGCGTTCACCTATTTCAACGACATGATGAGCACGGTGCGCTCGCAGGTCTGTTCCGGCATTTTCCGGAGTGTCACCAACGTCAAGGCCTTCGAGAGCATGTTGGCCCGGATGCGGCAGCGGGCGCAGGCGCTGGGTCCCTCCGATCCGGACGGCGATCAGCGGGTGGCGGGTGCCCCGGCGGCGGGCGCGGCCTCCGGAGGCGGGCGGCAGATCCAGCTGCCCAAGGTGAAAAGGGCGCCGGTCAAGGTCGAGAATGAACCGGGCCGCAACGAGGTGGTGACAATCCGGCGGGGGCCCGAGAAGCAGGAGATAAAGTGGAAGAAAGCGGAACGACTGGTCAAGGAAGAGGGCTGGCAACTCGTGCGGTAGGTCCGTTCCTCTTGCTCTGCAGCGGGTTCCTGCACGCCCTTGCCTTCCCCCCGTTCGATTTGGCCGAAGCGGCGTATGTGTTTGCCGTTCCGCTGCTGCTGTGGGGGCTTTTCGGCCGCCCCTTCCCGCGCGAGGGCCTTTTCCTTTTCCTTGGCGGCTGGCTGACCTGGATTGTGCTGGTTTTCTGGCTACGCAATTTCACCCGTCACCTTGAATTTCCGATGGCGGAGGCGGTGGGCTGGCTGGCGATGCTGGCCCTCTCCTTCCTTCTTGCTGTTTTCTGGTGGATATGGGGACGGGTCGCCCTGGCGGTGGTGCGCAGGGTGCGGGGGCGGGGCATTCCCTGGCGACTCATGGTGGTGCCCGGCCTGGCGGGATTCTGGGTCCTGCTTGAGTGGGTCCGTGGGACGATCCTGACGGGGTTTCCATGGCTTCCGCTTGCCGCCAGCCAATGGCAACGGCCCCTCCTTTTGCAGATCGCCTCCGTCACCGGTTCCGGGGCGGTTTCCTTCATCCTGGTGGCCTTCAATGTCGGGATTTCCCTTTACCTGTTCCTGCTCTGGAAGAACCGCCGGGGAAGCTGGTTTCAACGGCTGTCGTTCGAGTTCTACCTTGCCCTTGCGCTTCTTTTCGGGGCCATCGCCTACGGCCTGCACACCTCCGGGGCCGGCCGTGGGGGACGCCTCGATGGTCCGCGGCTCGGCTTTGTCCAACCGTACGCCGGGGCCATGGAAAAGTGGGACATGGAACGGATGAGGGAAAACCTCGATACCCTACGGGACCTGACCATTCTGGTCAGCTACCTCAAGCCCGGGCTCATCCTCTGGCCGGAATCCCCGACACCGCTGCCGGTCAAGGGAAACGCTTCCATGCGACAGTGGGTCGAATCCCTTTCAAGGGAGGTACAGCTCCCCCTGTTGATCGGGAATGTCGCCCGTGAAGGCGGCGCCCAGGATCCCTCGCGGAAATGGTTCAATGCTGTCTTTTTCGCCAATCCCGGGACGGGATTGGAAACGGATCACTATTACGCCAAGCGGCATCTCGTGCCGTTTGGGGAGTACGTACCCCGGTGGATCCCCTTCATCGACAAAGTGGTCCCCCTGGAGGCGGAGTTCTTTCCGGGGAAATCCGCCGCCCCGGTCAAGATGTTCCATCAGGGCGAATCCCTGGGAAAGGCGGGTATCCTGATCTGCTACGAGGACATTTTCCCGCGGCTGGCGAGGGAAAACACCCTTGCCGGGGCCGAATGGCACTACGTGGCCACCAACAATGTCTGGTACGGGGAGGAGGCGGGTGCATGGCAGCATGCCGCCCATTCCGTTCTGCGGGCCGTGGAAACACGCCGTCCGGTCGTGCGTTGCGGGAACGCCGGCTGGAGCGGTTGGATCGACGAGTTCGGGCATATCCGCCATGTCATGCTGGACGAGGACCGGTCCATCTACTTCCAGGGCGTCGAGGCGGTCGACTTTTCCCTGAGCGCCTTCTGGGCGGGGAAGCTGTCCCCCTACGTGCGGAGGGGAGACTGGTTCATCGCGGGGTGCGGCCTGCTCAGCTGCCTTCTTTTTCCTGCTCGATCCGGGCGGCGATTTGCGTCGGGTTGAGCGGGGATTCCCGCTGGATCCAGTCCCTCACGATGCGCAGGCTTTCGCGCAGGGGAATATCCAGCTTCGGCCGGTCGAGGAGGATGTCGGGGTCCAGCTCAACCATCCGGGTAAAGAAAGCGGGCATGGCCTGCAGGATGGCCTGCTCGTCCAGTTCCTCTCCGAGCACGTTCCGGAAGGGATTGAGGACGTCAAAATCGGCCCCGCGGTCAAGGTTCTTGAAGCGCAGAAGAATTTCCCCGGCCTGAGCGGGTGAAATCTCGAGGCCGGAGGCCCCGGTGAGGACCTCCGCCACGGATCCGGCCTCATCAATGGCCTTGTCGTAATCGAGATACTCGACCCAGATCTCGTGGATTTCCTTATCCTCGGGGGACTGGTAGTAAAAGACCTTCTGGTAGAACTGGTTGGCCCGTGGCTTGCCGTTGGGCAGCGGCGTGGAGTGCAGCTTCTCCTGATGGGCCAGCTCCTTTTCCTCGGTGATGTCGAGGTCCACGGTTTCCACCTCATATTTCAGTTCATGGCTGAGCCGGTTGCGCTCTTCCTCGAAGTAATCCCGCATTTTCTCGATTTCCCCCTTTTCCTTGCGCCGCTCTTCCAGGTTCAGGGAGACCGTCTTTTGCTCGTGCCGCTCCTTGAACCAGGCGACGTTCTTCTTGAGGAACTCGAATTCCGGGAGGGTACCCTGGCGCTGTTGGGACTTTTGCACCAGTTCCTGCATCAGGCTGTCCTTCACAAGTGCGAAATCGGGATTATTCCGCTCGGGCAGTTCATAGATGACCGGAGCAATCTTGTCCCATGAAAGGGCATGGTCCAGGTCCGCCTCGCCTTCGAGCATGAACATGTTGGGGGAGGGAAGAGCGATGTCGGCCAGGACCCCGCGGTTTTGGGTTGATTCCCCGTTCGGGAGAAAGAATTGCTGGACGGTGATTTTCACGGTACCGACTTCCAGGGCGCTTGAAAAGGGGAGGGAACGCATGGTGGAGCGCAGGTCGATCGGGGCCTGGACCGTGCCTTTCCCGTGTGTGGCCTCGTCACCGACGACAATGGCACGCCCGAGGCTCTGCAGGGCGCCGGCGACAATCTCGCTCGCGGAGGCGCTGGAACGGGAAACCAGGACCACCAGGGGCCCCTCCCAGGCGACTTTCAGGTCGCTGTCCCAGTCCTCCTCCACTTCGCCGTCAAAGCTTTTTTTCAACACGACCGGCCCCTTGGAGATAAAGAGCCCCGTCAGTTTGATGGCCTCATCGAGGCGTCCGCCACCATTGTTGCGCAGATCGAGGACGATTCCATCGACATCGTGTTGCTTCAGCTTCCCGATGAGTTCCTCGACATCGCGGGAGGTGCTGATATTTCCCTCCCCGAAGGCGCCTTCGCCGTAGAAGGACGGCAGTTCAATGACCCCGATCCGGCTGACCGAATCCTCGCCCGAGGGGATTTCATGGATTTCCGCCCTTGCCAGGTTGGCGGTCAGTTCCACCTTTTCCCGGACCAGGGAGACGACCTTCCGTTTGCCCGAGTGGGCCGGAATGACCGTCAGGCGGACTTCCGTTTCCTCTTCACCACGGATCTGCTGGACGATCTTGCGCAGCTTCATGCCGACCACGTCAACGGGTTCGGAATCCCCCTGCGCCACGGCGACGATCTTGTCACCGGGATGCAGGCGTCCGCTCATTTCTGCGGGTCCGCCGGGGATCAGGCGCTCGATGACGCAGTATCCGTCGATATCGCGCAGTTGCGCCCCGATTCCGACGAGGGCGTTGCTGATCTGGATGTCAAATTCCTGGGCGGAATCCCAGGAAAAGAAATTGCTGTGCGGATCGTACAGCTGGGCCAGCGAGGTGAGAAAGGTCTCCTGCACATTATGGATCTCGATTTCATCCATGAATTTTCCCATGCGCTCGTAGCGCTTGGTGATCTTCTCGATGGCCGAATCGAGGGGTTCATCCTCCAGCAGCTCCATGATCAACTCGTTGGTCAGGCGCTTTTCCCACAACTGGTCGGCTTCCTCCGGGCTGGCCGGCCAGTCCGCCTCCTCCCGGTCCATGAGGTACGTGGCGTCGGTGTTGACATCGAAGGGGCGGGTCAGCCGGTCGCCGACCCACTCCAGCCGGTCTTCCACACGCTGCTTGTAGAGGTTGAAGATTTCAAAGGCCGGATACAGGTCCCCATTGTAGAGGTAGGTTTCCTTGAGGCTGCCGGCAAAGCGCTGCAGGGTGAAATCCACATCCCGCTGCAGAAGGAAGATCCGGGAGCCGTCCAGGCCGTCCATGTATTGCCTGAGCAGCTCTTCGGAATCGATCCTGGCGATCTCCTTTTGCTTGTAATGGTAGCGCTGGATCAGGTCGATGGCATAGACCGTTTCCCTCTTGAGCCGGTCCCGTTCGCGGTTGTCGAGGAACAGGGGATCGGCATGGACGGGGGCAAGGAAGGCGCAGAGTGCGAGGCTGATGAGGAGGGCACGTATCATGACAGTCTACATATTGCGGGGGGATGATGAGATTGCAAGCGATTCGGCAGATCCGGAAAACAGGTCCTTTCAACCGGGTTTTGGACCGTACCGGGCATGGGTTGTTCAACATTCAGGGGGAGCGGAGCCATTTTTCCTGTAAATCCTGGTCGGTGATAATGGTGTCCACCGGCTGAAGGTAGGAGGGGAGCAAGTCCAGGAAATCCGGTTCCATGAATCGCCTGCCCTGGAGGAGAACCCGGGCACGCTGATCGGGATTCCGGACCAGGCGGCCGATCGCCTGGGTGATTTTCCGCATGCCCGGAATCTGGTAAACGCTCCGGAAGGCTTCCGCGCGTGAGCCGCCCGCGAGGAGTTCGCGTGCCCGCTGACGGGCGTTGACCTCCGGCAGGGCGGGGCTCACCACAATGGCCCGGTGGACGCGCCCCCCGAGGATGTCGATGCCCTCGCTGAAACGGCTCCCGAGGACGAGGAAAAGGACGTCATTGAAATGGAGGGCCTCATCGAGGAAGGCGTTTTGTTCCTCCAGCGGCAGGTTTCCCGGCTGCAGGGCGCTTCGCAGGGCCGGATAATGGAAGGCAAGGCGCTCCATCACCCTTTCAGCATAGGCGTAGCTGGGGAAGAAGGCCACGGTGCAACCCTTTGTGTCGAGAGCGGACAGGCCGATGGTCGCCGCGGTCATGTCGAGAAACCGGTCCCGGTTGCGGAATCGGGTATCGACCCTGGCATCAACCATCACCTCGAAGCATCCCGCCAGCCAGGGCGCATCCCCCACGGTCTGCCCCACGCTTTCCCCGGTGAGTCCCGCCGCGCGCAGGAAGGCCTCCCACGGCTGCAGGGACGCGGACATGAGCAGGGTCCACCTGAATTGTTTCAGGACCGGCCCGACGACCCGGGCGGCGTCGAGGCAGGAAAGCTCGATGATCCCGTTTCGCGGGCTCGAGCAGTGGATCGGCAGGCCGGGGGCGTCCCAGTCGGCGAGCAAAAAGTCGAGGTTCCAGAGCCATTCCCTGCTTTCGCCATCCAGTTCATCCTCCCCGAAACTGCTTTCCCGGAACGCGTCCCGAACCTCCCGCAGGAGGCCGATGAGGTCGGCCTCATCCGGGGGATCCAGACAGTCCACCGGTTTTTGCGCCTTCAGGAGGGAAAGCAGGTGGTCCAGCAGCCGTGCGAGGCGTCCCGGAAAGCGGGCAAACTGGACTTCCGAAAGGATCTGGCCGACGGTTTCCGCTTCCAGGCGGTGGGAACGGCTGGCAGCGGCACGGCCCGGCAGGTTGTGCGCCTCGTCGACAACGAGGAAGGTCCGCCCGGGGGCATGGGTGGGCGTCCCGTCAAGCAGGGAGGCGACAGCGGGATCGAAGAGGTAATTGAAATCCGCGATCCAGACATCGGCATAGGGAAGGAGCATGCGGGATATCGCCCATGGGGGGATCCCGTGTTTCCTTCCAAGGGCGCGGATCCGGTCGAGTTCGAGGATTCCGTCCCGCAGGAGCGCGGGTGCGGAAAGGCCCGACTCCATCCACCGCTCCATGATTTCGCGGGCCCCGATGACGGCTTCAAACTCCTCGTTGAGGGAGTGGTCCCGGCGGCTTCGCAAAGCGTGAATGCCGAGGCCCGGGGCGGATTTGCGAAAGGCCTCCAACTGGGAAAGCAGGGGGGTGTGCCCGGTGTTTTTGCCGGTCAGGACGAGGATCCGGTCCACCGAGCCCCCGGCCATCCGCAAAAGCGCCTGTTCAAAGGCAAGGCCGGTCTTGCCAAAACCGGTCGGAGCCTCGAAGAGGACGATCCGGTGCGACTCGAGGGCCGCCTCGAGGGCTTCCCTCGTCTCCTCCTGACCGGGTCGCCATTCTTCAAAGGGCGCGGGAACCACGAGGTTGCGCAGGAAGGCGAAGTGTCCCCGCCTTTCCTCGAGCTCGCCAACCACCTTTTCCAGATGGGCATGCAGGGCCTCAAGGTCCTCCTCACCGAGAAGGACGGTCTGCGTCAGGCCGGACTGGATTTCAAGCAGCACCAGTTCCACCCGGGGAAAGGCTCCCTTGCGGCCCAGGAGGAAAGCATACAGCATGGCCTGGTGGAAGTACTGGGGAAAATTCCCGCGCAACAGGGCTTCCCCGGCCGGCAGGTCGCAGGACACCGTCTTGATCTCCCGCAGGAGCGGTTCGGGCCCAGGGAGGAGCTGGTCGATGCGGCCCTGCAGGGTGAAATTCCAGCCGCGCTGGCAAAGGGTGCCGGCGACCGGTTCCTCGAAGGTCCAGCCCGCCTGTTCCTTTTCGGTGCGTTCCCGCAAGACCTGGTGCCAGTGGGTTCCGAGTTCCATCCGCCAGCGCCCGGCCCGCTCCTCCGCCGGCGAAAGCAGCGAGAAGCGGGACAATTCCCCCACGGAAAGGCGCACGGATCGGTTCTGCCAGTCCCAGTCCATCAGGTGGAAGCGGCCTCAAGGAGAATCCCGAGAAGGGTCTGGTCCGCCTCCTGGGTGGTTGGATCCACGATACGGAAGCCCCCCTTGTAATCCCAGATTGTCCAGGCCACCCCAAGTTCGGTGAACACCCCCACCACGTCCTCATACCAGCGATACCGTACCTCCGCCGGGGTGGCCAGGTGGCAGCCCCATTCACCGCAGTGTGCGCGCAACCCGTGCTCCCGGGCGAATTCAACCGCCGCGCGGACTTCCTCGCGGATCACCTCCCGGTCGTAGGGTCGGTTCGACTCCTCAAGGAGCTTTCGCAGTCCGGGGGACGGGTCTGCGGGCAGGGTCTCCGCAGGGAAGGGGACGCCCGGGTAGCGGACCGGTCCGTCGTACTCCTTGAGCGGAGTCCAGGATGACCGGTAATGGGTGACCGGTCCCGGTTCATAATAATGGAAGCTGACCAGCAGATTGGGATCGCCGCGGGGGATCCTCAGCTGCGGCACGGTCTTCACTTTTTGCCAGAGGTTGGATCCGATGACGAGAACCCGTGTGGGTTCCCGTCTGCGGATCGAGGCGTGGACCCGTTCGAGGAGGCGGTTCCAGTCCTCCGGATCCGGGGCCACGGGCTCGTTCATGAATTCGTAGGCGACCTCGCTTTCCGGATATTCGCGCAATTCATCGGAGAGCAGATCCCACAGATGGATCAACCCATCCCGGGCGCTTTCCGAAGTCCAAAGCGGGTTGGACTTACCCTGGTTCCCGGCATTGAAATGGTGGGCCCGGATGATGTGCAGATCCACGATCACGCGCAGCGCGTGGCGATGGCACCACTGCAGGGCATGATGCAGCCGGTCCCATTCCTCCTCCCGGCGGGCTCCCCGCTCATCCCAGAGAATCTCCTCGTCCACCGGAAGGCGGATATGGTCGAAACCGAGGTCGTGCAGGAAACCGGTGTCCACTTCGGAAAACCAGGAAGGCGGACGCGGCTCGGCGACTTTCCGCTGGGACAGCCAGTGGCTGATGTTGACGCCCCGGGCGGGGAGGAATGCGGGATTCTCTTCGGTAGAGTTCATTTGCATTGGAGGGGGAGTTGATCTACTTTTCAAGCGTTATGAAAATCATGCGCATTCTCTTCCTAGTCACCGGCATGGCATTTGCCAGCCTGAACCTCTCCGCCCATTGCCAGATTCCCTGCGGCATTTACGCCGATGATATTGTTTTCGGTGAATTGATGACCGACGTGGACACCATTGCGAAATCCATGAAGCTGATCAGGGATCTCGCCGGGGCGGCATCGGAAAACCCGAACCAGCTTGTCCGCTGGGTCAACAACAAGGAGAAGCACGCCCAGAATATCCAGGACACCATGTCCGCGTATTTTCTGGCCCAGCGCATCCAGCTGGAGTGGAAGGACTCGGAACCCGAGCGTTACCGGGAACTCGTTGACCTGGCCCACAAGATCACGGTCCTGGCCATGAAGTGCAAGCAGACGGTCGATTCCTCCAATGCGGAGGCCCTGCATGACGCCCTCCACGCCTTCCGGAAGGCCTATGCGAAGTAGGGGCCAGGGAAAGTGTTTCCCGGTTGCCTGGCGGTCTCCTTTCCTGTAAAGTGCCAGCATGGGCTATGGTGCGACAGTATCGGATTTGCACCTGTTCAGCCACCACTCCCGCCCGGAGCGGTATTTCCAGCGTATCCACGAGGCTGCGGAAAATGCCGGGGTCTTCATCCTGAACGGGGATATTTTTGATTTCAAGTGGTCCGAACACGGCGTTTTCAGCCGGTCGGTAAGGGCGGCCGTGCACTTTCTGGAATCGCTTCTGGAGCGGCATCCCGCCTGTCGGTTCATCGTCATTCTCGGCAACCACGATGCCGTTCCGCCCTACATGGAGGCCCTCCACGAGCTCTCCGGGGTCCATCAAAACCTGGATTGGCACGAGTTCGCCTGCCGGGTGGAGGATCGGCTTTTCCTGCACGGGGATGTGATCCACGCCGGTTCGAGCAACGAGGCCGTGCGGAGGTTTCGCTCCAGACTGCGGCATCCGGCGAACGGCCATTCCCTGCAGCGGCTTGCCCACAAGACGGTCCACCGCTCCCACGTTCCCTGGATTGCCTTCAAGATGATCCCGAAGCGGATCCTGGCCGCCCGCATCCTGACCTATCTGGAAAATGAGAAGTGGCTCAACGGGGGAGGGGTCCGCCATGTGTATTTCGGTCACACCCACAACGACTTCGAGGATTTTCAATACCGGGGGCTGACCTTTCACAACTGCGGTTCCGCGACCCATGGGGCGCGGTTGCGTATCGTCCGCTTCAGCCTGGGGAAGGGCGTGCAATGAAATGGCCATTCCAGGAAAGGGACGAAATCCGGGACGATGCGGCCGCGCGGGAGGCCATGGTCCGGCAGCAGTTGAAGCCGAGGGGGATTTCCGATCCGAACGTGCTTCGGGCCATGGGGACGGTGCCGCGGCACGAATTCGTCCCGCCGCGCCTCCGGGACATGGCCTATGCCGACGGCCCCCTTCCCATCGGTAACGGGCAGACCATCTCCCAGCCCTACATTGTGGCTGTCATGAGCGAGGCCCTCGAGCTGCAGCCGGGAATGAAGGTTCTGGAAGTCGGGACCGGATCCGGCTACCAGGCCGCGGTTCTGGCGGAAATGGGCCTGGAGGTCTATTCCGTCGAGTACATCGCCGAACTGGCCGATGCCGCACGAGCTTTGCTGGAACGGATCGGGTATGGCGGAATCCACTTTCGCACGGGGGACGGGCGGGAGGGCTGGCCTGAAGCGGCCCCCTTCGACGGCATTCTCGTCACCGCCGCACCGGGATCGCTTCCCGGGGCCCTTGGCGGACAGTTGCGGCCGGGAGGGCGCCTCGTCATCCCGGTCGGGCGCTGGGAACAGAACCTCCATGTGTACCGGAAACGCGCGGATGGTTCGCTGGAGGGGGAGATCCTCTTTGCCGTCAGGTTTGTTCCGCTGGTTTGACCAGGCGGATGCAATGGCGGTGGTCCGGAAGAATGGACAGGTCCAAACGGTAGGTCGGATAATCCTCAAAGAAGGCCGGGATATGCTCCGGCCATTCGGCGGCGATCAGGTAGGGCGGGCTCAGAAACTCGTCGATGGCCAGGTTGTCCAGCTGTCGGGCATTCCCGAGGCGGTAGGCGTCCACGTGCACGAGCTGCCGGTCCCCGGAATAAATGGTGTGGATGGTGTAGGTCGGGCTGGTAACGGCGGTCTGGATTCCGAGGCCGCGGGCCAGGCCGCGAACGAGGGTGGTCTTGCCCGTGCCGAGGTCCCCGCTCAGGGCCAGGGCCACATTTGCCGGCAGGGCCGCGGCGAGCCGGGCCCCCAGGGCCTCGGTCTCCTCCGGCGAAGCGGTGAGGATCCCGTCCCTCAACTCATCCAAAATGGTCATAGCCGAGGTGCGGATCGACGGGGGCCCCGGTGCGGGAATCCGCGATGAGAGCCTCCCCTTTTGTAACAATTTTCCCGATACAGGAAACCGGCGCCAGGCCGCCGGCGCCGAGGGCGGACCGGAAGGAGGCCCATTCCCCGCCGGAAAGGGGCTCCATCAGGAAGAGCAGTTCATGGTCCTCCCCGTCCGAGAGGGCATGCTGGAGGGCCGGTCGCCCGTCCATCGCGGCGGCCCTTGCCGCGTCCTCGTGCAGGGGGATCGAAAGGGTGTCCAGGGAGGCTGAAGACCCTTCCGGGATGATCGCCGCAAGATCGATGGCGAGCCCGTCCGAAACGTCGATACAGGCGTGCACCCTTCCGGAGGCGGCAAGCCGCCGGCCCTCCCTCAGGCGCGGTTCAAAGCGCAGATGGCGCCCGAGGCGCGAGCCGCCGAGGCGTCCGGTCACGCAGATCCAGTCCCCGTTGCGGCCGCCATGGCGCGGCATCGGGTGTTCGGCATTTCCGAGGAGGGTCAGGTTGAAGGCGAGGTCGGTATCGGTCTCCGTGAGGTCCCCTCCGACGATTTTCAGCCGGTGTTGCATCGCGGCACCGGCCATGCCGCGGACAAAGCCCTCCAGCCAGTCGATGCGAAGCCGTGCCGGCAGGAAACCGGCAACCACCGCGATCCGCGGCAGGCCTCCCATGGAGGCGATGTCGCTCAGGTTCCGCTTCACCAGCTTGGCGCCGGCCAGTCCGGGGAGCGTGTCGGGCTGAAAGTGCCGTCCCAGGACGAGGGAATCGGTGGTGAGCAGGTTGGATGCCGCGGTTTCGGCGGGCAGGACCGCGCAATCATCCCCCATGCCGAAGGGGGGTGGCGGGGCGGCTTCCCCCAGCCAATCGCGGATGCGCCGGATCAGGGCCTTTTCACCAAGGCTGGCGATGCTGGCGGCGTCGTCGCGGCTGAAAACGTCCATCAAGCGGCTTTCCTAAAAGGCAACGGATTCCGGCAGGATGAGAATCCAGATGATTGAATTCAGGTTGAAGAAGGCATGGAAAAAGACGGGCACCCGGATGCTTCCGGACAGTTCGTAGGCCAGACCGAGGCAGATCCCGACGGCGATGAGTCCGGGCAGGCTCTGCAGGTTGCCGTGGATCATCCCGAAGAGCAGGCCGCTTATGAAAAGGGCGAAGGCCATGGGGATCCTTCCCTTGAGGAAGCGGTAAACCCCCGCCCGGAACACGCTTTCCTCGACGATGGGCGCGACCACCACGGCCAGGAGGAGCAGCCCGAAAAAGCTGAGGGGACTTTCCGTTTCCTGGAAGATGAGCACGGCGTCCTGCAGCGGGAGGTCGACCTCAAATCCGCGCTGCCGGAGGATTTCCAGGATCCCGTTCCAGAGGACCCCCACGCCGTAGACGACCGGCAGGGAGGCGAGGAAGTAAAAGAAACCCGAGAGCAGGCTCTGACCCAGGGAAAGGATCCGCGGGCTGACCGGGCCCTCGTTCGGGCTGCGATAGTGGAAACGGAAGCGAAGAAAGAGATACAGCATGCCTGCCTGGAGGATGAATCCCCCGATGACGGAAACGCCGGTGCCCGGCTCGGTTCCGTCACCGGAAAGAAAATTGTACACCTGCAGGAGGGCGGCTCCGGACAGGAGGAACCAGAGCACCAGGGCCAGGATGAAGAGGAGGAAACTGGCGGGGGTAAGCGGCCAGGGAGGAACCGGTTCCCTGCCAAGGCGGTGGCTCTTTCCGATCCGGATCACAAGGATGGCGAAGGAGGCCATGCTCCCTGCAAGGAGCAGCCCGAGGTAAGCCAGCAGGCCGGGTTGCTCGAGCAGCCAGACTTCGAATTCCTCGGGACTCATTTGATATCGGTTATCCTCTCACCATCCCAAACCGTGTGTCCGGCCACGAGGGTGCGCGTCACCCGGCCCCGAAGGGTCATGCCGTTCCATGGGCAGTTTCTCGATTTTCCGCAGAACCGGTCGGGATCCACCCTCCATTCGAGGTCCGGATCCAGGATCGCGATATCCGCGCTGGTCCCGGGGGAGAGGGTGCCGGCCGGCAGCCCCAGGATCTCCGCGGGCTTGTGGGTCATCAGCGAAAGCAGGAAGGAAAGGTCGCATTTTCCGGAGTGGACGAGCACCTCGAGGCAGGCCGCGAGGGCGGTCTCCATGCCGATGATGCCAAAGGGGGCGTTGTCGAATTCACAGTCCTTCTCGTCATCGGTGTGCGGGGCGTGGTCGGTGGCGATGGCCTGCAGGCTGCCGTCGAGCAGGCCCTCGATGATCGCTTCCCGGTCCTCCCCTGTCCGCAGGGGCGGGTTCATCTTGAACAGGGTGTTGTAGTCGCGGCAGCAGGCATCCGTGAAGAACAGATGGTGCGGGGTGGCCTCCCCGGAGACACGGATGCCGCGCTTGCGGGCGCGCCGGATGATGTCCACCCCGTAGGCCGAGCTGACGTGCTGCATGTGGATGTGGGCGTCGAAATGACGCGAAAGGACGACGTTGCGGGCGATGATCATGTCCTCGGCCGCGCTGGGCCAGCCCTTCAGGCCGAGGCGCAGGGACCAGTCCCCCTCGTTCATGACGGACCCGCGGGTCATGCTGGCGTCCTCGCAATGGTCCATCACGGGGAGGCTGAACATGCGGGCATACTCCACGGCCCGCCGCATGATCTCATTGTCCTGCACGCAGAGCCCGTCGTCGGTGACCGCGACGATGCCCTCGTTCCTGAGCGATCCCATGGGGGCCAGCTGCGCGCCCTTCATTCCAACCGTCAGGCAGCCGGTCGGGTAGACGTTGACGAGGGCGTTTCGTGTAATGGAATCGTTGATACGCCGGATGGTTCCGGGATTGTCCGCGGGCGGGCTGGTGTTCGGCATGCAGACAATGGTGGTGAAGCCTCCGGCGGCGGCGGCGCGGGTTCCGCTGCGGATGTCCTCCTTGTGGGTCTGGCCCGGTTCCCGCAGGTGGACGTGGATGTCCACCAGTCCGGGGGCGACGACCCGTCCGCCCGCATCGATCACCTCAGCTTCCTGTTTTTCCCCGGGGCTGAGGGAATCAACGAGAATGCCGTTACTGGCAAAGACATCGCCCATGGCGTCCCGGCCGTTTGCCGGATCGATGACGCGACCGTTCCGGATCCAGAGAAATTTGCTCATTGCGGGTCCTCCTTCATGCGCCCGCAGGCGGACAGGCACAGGTAAAGCACCGCCATGCGGTTGAAAACGCCGTTGGCGACCTGCTTGAGGATGACGGACCGGCCGCTGTCGGCGAGGCTCGAGTCCAGTTCGACCCCCCGGTTGACCGGGCCCGGATGCATGATGATCGCCCCCGGCTTGAGCCAACCGGCCCGTTCCTGGTTGAGCCCGTACAGGCTCTTGTACTCGGCCAGGCTGGGAAAGTGGGTGGAGGTCTGCCGCTCATGCTGGATGCGCAGGAGCATGACCGCGTCGGCGTCGGCGAGAGCGGATTTGAGGTCGAGATCGACTTCCACTTCCATGTTCCGGAAGGCGTCCGGCACAAGCGTGGCGGGGCCGGAGAGAGTGACCGCGGCCCCCAGTTTGCGAAGGGCGTGGATATTGGAACGCGCCACCCGGCTGAAAAGAATGTCCCCGAGGATGGTTACTTTTTTCCCCTCGAGGGAATCGCCCAGTTCCTCGCGCATGGTGAACGTGTCCAGAAGGGCCTGTGTGGGGTGCTCGTGGGCGCCGTCACCGGCGTTGATGACGGGAACCCGGAGGATCCGGGCCAGGTACTCCGGGGAACCGGCCGCGCTGTGGCGCAGCACCACCACATCCGCCTGGAGGGCCTCGACGACCTGGGCGGTATCCCGCAGGGATTCCCCTTTCACGAGGCTGGAGGCTGCTTTCTCGACCAGGGTCACATCCGCCCCGAGGCGCTTGGCGGCGATTTCAAAGGCGATGCGGGTGCGGGTGCTGGGTTCAATGAACAGGTTCAGCACGGTGCGGCCACGAAGGGAGGGCAATTGCTCCGGGCCGGTTTTGAGGATTTCCTTGAAACGTCGGGCCATCGCATGGACCGTCTCAATCTCCTCGCGATCCAGCGCCTCGATCGAGATCAGGTCCTTCCGGGTCCACTTTTCGGTAGACGGCAGCATACCGGGCGAAGTTTTGCAGCATCGCGAGGGAACATGCAACCACAAGTTTGCGCATCATGGTTGCCATTTCGGCAACGGAACCTAGGTTAGCGGGCACTATGGGAGATGCGATGGCAGAGCAGGCCGGTCGGGCCAACGGCCCATTCGGCCGGGTGGTTGTACGGGCCCTGAAGTGCCTTGGTGTCAGCCACTTTGTCCTCTCCCCGGGATCCCGCTCCACGCCCCTGGCCATTGCCATGGGCGAACTGGAACCCGGGAAGGTCACGGTCTGCCTGGATGAGCGCAGCGCCGCCTTTTACGCCCTCGGGCGCATCAAGGCGACCCTGGATCCGGTGGCGGTGGTGTGCACTTCGGGAACGGCCGGGGCGCATTACTACCCGGCGGTCATCGAGGCCCGCGAAGCGGGGCTCCCGCTCGTGGTCCTCACGGCCGACCGACCGCCCGAACTCCGTCATTGTCACTGCGGCCAGACCATCGATCAGGTCAAACTCTTTGGCACCTACCCCGTTTTTCAGGCTGAACTGCCCGTTCCGGAAAACAGCGGGCTTCTGTTTCGGCAGGTGCGGGAGATCTGCCGCCGCTCCGTGGAAGCCGCCATCGGCGCACCGCGCGGGCCGGTGCATTTGAATTGTCCCTTCCGGGAGCCCTTTTTCCCCGAAAAGGGGGAAGGCGATTCTCCCCCGGACAGCCTTTTCGAGGACTTGCGGCCGGTGCGCCGTGCACTGGCGGACCCGGGGATCGTGCCCGTGCTGCCGGAGAGAACCCTGATTCTGGCGGGGCCCAGGCCCTGCAGGGACCACGCCTCGGAATGGGAGGCGCTCCTCGACCTGAGCTGGCAGCGGGGGTTCCCGGTTCTGGCGGATGCGAGCAACGCCATCCGCTACCATGGAGGAGAGTGCCCGCATTTGATCATTCACTATGACCGCATTCTCCGGAGCGGGGAGGCAAAGCAGGCCCTCAAGCCGGATGCGGTCCTTCTCTGGGGCGAACCACCAACCAGCAAGGTCCTGCGCCAGTACCTCACCGGGCTCGATCTGCCCGGATACCTTGTCGGGGAGGGAAAGCGGGGAATCAACCCGATTCACGGGAGGGTCGAGTGGGCCGGGAAGTCCATCACCGCGTTTTCGGAGCGTTGCCGGGGACCGAAGGGCCACTACGGCGAACAATGGGCCGTGCGGGACCGGCAGTTTGAAAACAGCCTCGAGGCGGCCATGAGTGAACCACACCCGCTGTTCGAGGGGGATGTGCACCGCCTGCTGGGACGGCTCCTGCCGCCGGAAGCGGCGGTCTTTTTCGCCAGCAGCATGGCGATACGGGATGCGGAATGGTTCATGCCCCTGCGCCGGGAATCCCTGCATCCTTTCTGCCAGCGCGGAGCCAACGGGATCGACGGGACCCTCTCCGTGGCCCGCGGGATCGCCGCCGGCCTCGGCCGGCCTGTCTGGCTGGTCACCGGAGACCTGGCCTTCCTGCATGACGCCAACGGGCTCCTGGGCGCTGTTTCCGACCGGGCCGGGGTCTTTGTCATCCTGATCAACAACAACGGCGGCGGGATCTTCGAGTTCCTTCCGGTGTCCGGAAGGGCTCCGGGATTCGAACGCCTCTTCGCCTCCCCCCAGGCGGTGGATTTCCGCATGCTCACCCAGGCCCACGGTGGAAAATACTGCCTGGCCGATTCCCTTCCGGAGCTGGAGGAAGCCATCCTCAAATGGAAGGGACGCGGCCTTATGGTGGCCGAGGTCCGCATTGACCGCAAGCAGAGCCGGAGGCTGCACAAGCGGTTCCTGCAGGGATTGGTGCAGGATTCCTGTTGAGTATTGGATCAGGATCAGGATTTGGATTTGGATTACGATTACGATTACGATTAGGATTAGGATTAGGATTAGGATGAAGGCGGAATGGAAGACAGTTAAGGAGTATTCGGATATTCGATACGAAAAATGGAACGGCATCGCGAAGGTGACGATCAACCGGCCGCACCGGCGAAACGCCTTCACACCGGACACCGTGGACGAGATGCTGGACGCCTTCCGGGACGCTGCCGGGGACACCCGGACGGGGGTTGTCCTGCTGACCGGGGCGGGCCCGCACTCCGATGGAAAGTACGCCTTCTGTTCAGGGGGCGACCAGAAGATCCGTGGGGACCGGAAGGGGGGATATGTCGGCAGGGACGGGGTTCCGCGCCTCAACGTGCTCGAGCTGCAGCGCCTGATCCGGAGCATGCCGAAGCCGGTGATCGCCCTTGTCGCGGGGTATGCGATCGGGGGCGGGCATGTCCTGCACGTGGTCTGCGACCTGACGATCGCCGCCGAGAACGCGGTTTTCGGGCAGACGGGTCCCCGGGTGGGGAGTTTTGACGGGGGATTCGGGAGCAGTTACCTGGCCCGGATTGTCGGGCAGAAGAAGGCGCGTGAAATCTGGTATTTGTGCCGCCAATACAACGCGGAGGAGGCGGAGCGCATGGGGCTGGTCAACAAGGTGGTTCCCGTGGAGGAACTGGAAGCCGAGGGGATCCGCTGGGGGATGGAGATTCTTGAAAAGAGCCCGTTGGCCATCCGCTGCCTGAAAAGCGCCTTCAACGCGGATGTGGACGGGCAGGCCGGGCTGCAGGAGCTTTCCGGCAACGCGACCCTGCTGTACTACCTAACCGAGGAGGGGGAGGAAGGGCACCGCGCCTACGTGGAGAAGCGCAAGCCGGATTTCGGGAAGTACCCCTGGCTGCCTTGATTTGCTATTGCTCTTCCGCTGAACGGATGACCTCGATGGAGCGGTCCGGCTTGCCGGTCAGGGGTTCCTCCGGGGAATAGCTTTCCTGTATGAAGGTGGGATAAGCCACGCGAATGACGTCCTTGGATCCGTCGACCCAGGTGATGACAAGGCGGTCGTCGAGGAGTCGCCATTTGCCGGGATCGGTGCCGCCCCCGCCGTCGGTTGCCGGGTACCGGTAGGCGTTGCCCCAGCCCTCGATGGAAATGTATTCGCGCTTTTCCCCGGACTCCGCGGGAACCCAGGTTCCCCGGATGTCCAGGACGGTCAGGCGCTTGAATTCACCCGCTACAAAGTACTGTTGTCCCTCGGGCGCGGGAACCTTGACGGCCACGGCGCGGTGCTGCGGCTTGTCGTCAAGTTCGTCCTTCGGCCGGTAGGTGGCCAGGGTATACCCGACGCCGGTGTTCGGATAGAGGACATCCCGCCGCTTGTTGGGCCATGTGATGATAGCCCGGTCCCCGTCGATCACCCATTTCCCCCGCAATCCCTTGTTTCCTTCCCAGTCCCGCAGGGCGCAGGCAGCCTCGCCGCTTCGCGACAGCTGGAGGAAAAAGTGCGGTTCATTCCGGCCCATTCCGAACAGGCCCTTGGATTGCCGGATCTTCCAGTAGCCGACATAGGCATTGTTGACGGGGATCGCCGGAGCGGCGCGGGGAACGGGCGTGTCTTCCGCGGCCGGCCGGTCCCCTTCCTGTTGGACGGTGAGGCTTCCCGGGATGCGGGAATCGACACGCACACCCCGGATCGTCAGGTCCGGTTCGCCGGGAAGGGAGGAATCCCTCCCGAAGCTGTTTCGCTCGATGGCGTTGTCCCCGAGCATCCGGAACACATCGACGGTGTCGCCCTCCCATCGTGCCGTCAGTCCGGTTTCGGTCCGTTCCCAGGAGCCCTTCTGGATGGCCCGGGATGCCGTTCCCGCCCAGAAGCGGGAAATGCGTCCCCCGCGCTTGATAATCACGACACAGGTGTCACCGGCCGGCTCCTGGAATTCCCAGAAACCGTAGAACGGGCCGGGATCGGTCCGCTCAACGGTAACCTCGGATGCGGAGGCCGGGGAAAGGGAGCCGGCGAGCCAGCAGGCCAGCAGGCCTGCCAGGGCGTTCAGGTGCAGCTTTTTGCTCATTTTGAAAAAGGAAAGATGGATTCTGGATCAGTTTGGGTCCCGGCGGGGGCGGGTCAATGGTTTAGGTCTCTTCCAATGGCGGAAAAGTTCAAAATGGAATGGCTGACCTCTCCGGCGGCGATGGCCTCCCGGTCCGTTTTCCGGCCGCAGGGGAGGACCTGTCCGTGGCGGAAGCGGAAACGGAAAAGCCCTTCCTCCTGTTGTTCAAAGAAGGGCATTTCCTGAAGCGGGGCGGGCACGGTCAGGACGGTTTCGTAGGGCTGGAGGGGATCGGCGGGGTAGTTCAGGTTGTGCACGATGGCATCGGAATTCGGTCCCTCGTCCCTTGTCCCTGGTCCCTCGTCCCTGCAGAGCATCCGTTGGATGAGGCCGACGGCATGGCGGGCGTTGGCGAGGAGAACTTCGCGGAAATGGGGCGGCAGTTGACCATGATTGGCGCTGGCGAGCCCGAAGTGCTGGTCGGGCACCTCCTGGGAGACGGCGAAGGCCGGGAGGCCCCAGAAAGCCCCCTCCAGGGCCCCCGCCACGGTTCCGGAGGAGTAGATCAGGTTGCTGGTCGTGTTGTAGCCGATGTTGATCCCGGAGACCACGGCGGCGGGGGGGTTGGACAGCAGGTTGCCCAGGGCGATATTGACGCAGTCGGTGGGCGTCCCGTCGATCGTCCATGCCTTCCAGGGAAGCTCCGGATGCGGTTCCACGGAAACAATCCGACTGCGGGAAACGGCGCGGCCGATCCAGCTCTGTTCCGTCTTGGGAGCCGCCACAATGATGTCGAAATGTTCATTCAAGGCCCCGGCAATGGCGTGCAGGAAACGGGAATGGATCCCGTCGTCGTTGGTGAGGAGAATCTGCATGGGTGGTCGAAGGACGTCGGTCGGAGGTCGAAGATCAAGGGTCGAAGGTGGGATGGAAACAATCAACCGGCGTTCCTTTGATTTGGGTTTGCACGGAGAAGACATCCCCGGCATGCGGGTGGCGGGCAAGGGTTTTCTGGTCGAGGCCGGCACGCGCGGTGGTGATATACAGGATATTCATTTCCGGGCCGCCGAAGGTGCAGGAGGTGACGTTGGGGACCGGCAGGTTGACCCGGGCGATGATTTGACCGCTGAGCGGATCGATGCATTGGACCCCGAACCCGCCCCAGAGGGCCACCCATAGGCGGCCCTCCGCGTCGATGGTCATGCCGTCGGGCGCGCCGGCCTGGCGCTCGAACCGGACCACCGCCCGACGGTTGGCGATCGCGCCGCTTTCCGGTTCAAAATCAAAAGAGGCCACTTCCCCGGTCGGGGTGTCGATGTAGTACATTCTGCCGGAATCCCGGCTCCAGGCGAGTCCGTTGGAGATGCAGACATCGGACAGGACCCGGTCGCAGGCATTCCCCGAAATGCGGTAAAGGGAGCCCGCCCCGCTCTCTCCGCGCAGGCTCATGGTCCCGGCCCAGAGACGGCCGTGTGGATCGCACTTTCCGTCGTTGAAGCGGGTATGCTTGTCCGCCGGTTCCGGCGCATGGAGGCGGACGATGGAGCCCTCAACCGGATTCCAGCGGTAAATGCCGCTCTGCAGACCGATGATCCAGTCCGCATCCCCGGTGGGAACGGCAAAGCCGATCCGTTCGGGCATGGGGAAGGTTTCCTTTTCCCCGGACAGCGGAATCCATTTGTGAAGGAGGCGCCCCTCGATGTCGACCCACCAGAGGGAATCCTTTTGCCACACGGGTCCTTCCCCCAGTGTGCACCGGGAAAGGTGGATCGGCTCCGCTCGCAGGGTTTCCATGAGCGACCGACTAAAGGACAATTTCCGAGGACTTCAAGCCCGGGGGAGCGGTTGCCTACGGGGCCGGCGTCTCCCCGGGTGCGAACTGTCAATGTTATTCCCGGCGGCGATATGCCTTGGAAGGATGTTATTTTCCTTTTTCAGGTTGCCTTGGGGAATTTCCGGGAAAGCCGGCACATATCCAGGGACGACTGGCGCCGGGCCGGGGAGTAGCACCCCCTTGCCGTTCAGCGGGGGAGGGGTGGTATCCATTCCTGGATACGCTGTTCCAGTTGGTCGTAGTGGCTGCCCCTCCAATAGATGCGGCCGCAGGACCGGCACCGGTGGAAGGTGTTGTAATACCGCCGCGTCAGGGGGGCCAGGCGGTCGAGGATTTCGGATTTCGGCACGGCTTCCACGAGCCCGTTGCAGGCCGGGCATCGTGAAAACAGCCCGGCGGTAGCGTCCAGGTCGAACCGTTGCAGCACTTCCCGCATCTGCGCATCGGGGTCCTGCGAGCGAACCCAGTAGCCGTGGGTAATGGCCCGGTGATGAAGGAGTCGCCGGTCCCGGGTCAGGACAATGCGCCTTTCCCCGGCGGCGAGTCGGACAATCTCCTCATCCGCGTAGTCGTTGCGGTACAGGGTGTCGAAGCCCAGCATGCGTAGGTAGCGGACCAGTTTGCCAAGATGAACATCGCAGATGAAGCGGGTCTCCCGCAGGGGCTTTTCCCGGACTTTCAGGATCGGGGTGATGTCAAAGGATTCGAAGACGGGGAAGACGGCCACCCGGTCCCCGTCCCGGAGGCGGTAATCAAACCCGACCGAGGTTCCATTCACGACCACCAGCTCGACTTCGGTGTGGGGGATGCCGATGGCCTCGATCGGATCCTTGATGGCTGGACTGTTGTTGAAGGCATAGTGGATATCCCGCTTCTTCCGCGGATCCGGGAGGAAGTCGTTCAACTCCTCGTAAAAGCGGAAAACCGCCGTGTGCTCGCGCTTCTTCATGGGGCAACAATTACAGGCCGGAATCGTAATCGGCGTGAAGGCGATAGACAGCGGGGTTGCGGCCGGAAGCATCCAGGAGGACGATTTCCCAGATACCGGGCTGCACCTGCACGGGATTGCCCAGGCTGACCTGGCTTCCTTGAATGAGCCAGAGGCCGTCGACAAAAGCGACCGGATAAGATACCCAGGCGGCCATATCGTCGGAGGCCTGGAGCTGGTAGAGGAGGTGGGGATCGTCGCCGCGGAGGCGAAGGACGGCGCAGGGGCCGGTTTCGAGGGGCAGCATCCGGAGGGGGACGATGCCGTCCCAGAGGGTGGGGTTGCCGCCGGCGACATAGGTCAGGAAATTGTTCAGGCCGTCATGGTTCATGTCTCCGAGGGGTGCGCGGTCTTCCTCTGGCAATCCGGCGCCCCAATCATCGAGCCAAGCCTGGAGGGGGGTGGGGGGCAACTGGATCCGCAGGTAGGTGACGGGGGACGGAGCGGTCCGGCCACCGCCGTTTTCGGCAAGGACCTGGAAGGCGTAGAGGCCGGTGCCGGCAGGTGGGCTGAAGGGGGTCGAGGCGCCGCCTGCCGCGGGCCCGGCCACCGTCCATTCCGACCATGCCGCGCCGTCCCAGTGGGACCAGAGGAACTGGTAGCCCAGCTTGAGGATGCCGCTTTCCGGGTCGATGGCGGTAGCTGTGAGATCAAAGGGTTCGAGGGAATCGCGGATTTCGGGGCTGGCCGGGTCGGCAGTGTTTGGATAATTCACGGAGGCGACGGGGAGGGTCGGATCGAACTCACGGTAGAAAAGGCGGTACAATTCAGCGGTTCGGCGGATCGCATAGGGCATGAGGTCGTCGGCGGTGATGGTGATCTCGGCATCGCTCATGCCGCCGGCGCGGCTGACCTCTTGGGGCCGGTGCCAGGTGGTCGGATAATCGCCCGGATCGTAGGGCGGGGATCCGTCGGTGACATCGCCGTTGGCGTCGCCACTGTCATAGTCCTCGGTGTAGTTGGCGGTCCGGTGGAAGAGGTCGCGCAGGCTGGAGGCGTTCAGGCCGACCGGCTGGGTCCAGAGCGCGTCGAGGCCGGCGCGCGTGCAGCCGAAGAAATACAGTTTGAAGCGCTCGCCGGCTCCGATGGCATTCTCGTAGGGTTCGGAAATGGCGTGCTCGTCGTTGTGAACGTGGGCGGGAACGGTCATGTCGGCGAGCAGGTGAACGACATGGCCCAGACGGTAATAGGCCCGCGGCCTGTTGGCCGGATAATCCAAGGCCATGTAATTGTCCCATATGTTTTCCGCCTGGGTGGTGGCGGAAGGGTACCAGAGAAAGCCGTCGTCCAGTTCCGATCCATCCGCCCCGGCGCAGAAATGCCGGTTGTATGGCATAAACTGGTACAAAGGGTCGCGGTTGTTGGCATCCTCGGCGTACGTCCCCTCCAACAGGTTGGCATTCGTCGTCCCGAACGAGTCCTCGATGGTTCCAAGATAAGTTCCCAACTCGGATCCCTCGATCCGGTCGCTGAAGTATCGAAACGCCTCATTGGCGATCCACTGGTGCACGTACAGGTTGTCCGCGAAATCCCCGCCGGTCTCATGCAGGGGCTGGACCTGCCCGAGTAGGGTCATCGAAGCGAAAACGTACCCCGTCACCATCAATGGGAAATTATAGCATGGCCGGTGGCGATTACCAGCTTTTCATGGCGCAGCCGCTTGACAAACACTTGAAGTCGTTTGATGGTGCGGGCGTGGTCAGCCGCCTGGCAGTCGTGCTCATCGCTCTCCAGATGGTCATCTGGGGGCTGCCGCTGCATGGGCTTGCGGGCAGTTGTGAACGCGAAGCAGTGAACTGCTGTTGCGATGCCGCAGCAGGAGCGCATGAGGAGATGCCGTCCGATGGATCCTGTTGCAGCAATTGCCTGAGCTGCCTCTCGCACCAGCAAGAGGACGAGACCACGGACTGGCCGCAACCTGCGCCTCTGGAGGGCGCGATGGCGCGTCATCTTCCGGCTCCCTCGGTTGTGGACCTTTCACCGGTCCGGCCGGATATTTCCGGAAGCGGGATACGGCCCGCGCATGCGAAGGCGACCAGACTTCCCCTCAGGCCGCGATCGGTCTTGTCGATCTGGCGGCTCTGAGCATTTCCGAACAGGCCGGCCCGCACGGTGGCGGGCATGGCTGCTGTTGACGCAGGGAATTCACGACACGGGCCAAGGTTGGCCCGTTGTCCAGAAGAACGGAACAACGAATTCGGAAATGCAATGGATGACAAGTTGAAGGCGTTAAGCCGGAAAGTACATGCGGGGGATGAGGAACCGCCGCAGGGCTCCCCGGTCCGCCGGTTGAAAGGATGGATGGGGTCCCTGGTCCCATGGATACTGGGCGTGGGGGCGCTCTTGCTCGGTTTCATCCTTTTCGGGGAGCAACTGATGCCGGCTGCGGAGGTGGAGATCGAGCCGGTGGTGACCTTGCCGGGGGAAGAGCGGGGGCCGCAGGCGGGCGGTTCGGTCCTTACGACCGGGGTGAACGATCCCTTTGAAGGAAGCGTCCTCTTCCAGGCTTCCGGCTGGTTCGAGGCGGATCCTTTCCCCTTCCGGGCAACGGCACTGGCCAGCGGTGTGGTCGAGACGGTCCACGTCCTCGAGGGGCAGCCGGTGATGGCCGGTGAACCGATCGCCACCCTGATCCGTGAGGATGCGGAGCTCCGGTTGCGATTGGCGGAGGCAAAACGGGAGGCGGCCTCGGCCTCCCTGCAGGCGGCCGCAAGCGAACTGGAGCTCGCGCACGCCCGAGTGGAAAGCATGCGGCAGGAGATCAAGGTGGCGAAAGCCCGGCGGCAGGAACTGGCCGACCTCGCGGTCCGCGCGAAGGAACTTGGGCCGGAGGTGCTTGCCGAACAGGATATTATTCAGTCGGCGTTGCGCCTGGAAACACAGGACCAGACGATTGCCGCGCTGCAGGCGCAACTGCGTGAGCGGGAAATCGAGGCGGAGCGCCTGACCGGCCAGTTGCGGGTGCGCCAGGGCATGCTTTCCGAGGCCGAGGTCCGTCTCCGCGAGGCCGGGTTGGAATTCGAGCGCACGGTGATCCGCGCACCGGTGGACGGGATCATCCAACGGCTCACGGTGGCCCCCGGGCAGAAGAAGGTTCTGATGGCCGACAATCCGGATTCCGCCACGGTGGCCCTGCTTTTCCAGCCCGGTTTCATCCAGGCCCGCATCGATGTTCCGATTGCCGAGGCTTCGCGCCTTTGGCCCGGCCAGGCGGTGTTGCTGGAGAGCGAGTTTCTGCCCGGGAAGGAACTGCGCGGACACGTCCAGCGGATCCTTGGCGAGGCCGACCTGCAGCGCAACACCCTCCAGGTGAAAGTGCGGATTGAAAACCCGCCCCGGGGACTGCGCCCGGAAATCCTCTGCCGTGCCCGTTTTCTCGATACAAGCGTTGGTGGTACCGGGGAGGGCGGGACCGCGGGCACGGATATCCCCGCTCCTTCCGGGCCCGGGGCGCGCCTCCGGGTGATGGTCCCACAGTCCGCCCTGATCGAGGCGGGGAACAACACCTCCGCCGTCTGGGCGGTGGATGAAAGCGGTCGCCGGATCGAGCGGCGCACGGTAAGCCTGTCCGGGGAGGAACGGGACGGTTATGTCGCCGTCCGTGGAGGACTGCGCCCGGGGGACCGGGTGGTTGTCCGTCCCTCCGGGAACCTGCGCGACGGAGACCGTATCAAGTTTTAATGACAAAATCTGGAACTGAACATGCAAGAAAAGGAACATTTCATCATTTGCCGGAAACTGAGCAAAAGCTACCGGAAGGGCGCGACAACCGTGACGCCCCTCGAGGGGCTGGATCTCAAAGTGGATAAGGGGGAGTTCCTCGCCCTGATGGGCCCTTCCGGGTCGGGTAAGACAACCCTGCTCAACTGTATCGCCGGAATCGACCAGCCCAGTTCGGGAGAGCTGCTCATCGGCGGGAATGATCTCGGGAGAATGACGCGCGGGGAGCTGACCGGCTGGCGCGGCCGGCACTGCGGGTATATCTTCCAGCTCTACCACCTGGTGCCGATCCTGACGGCTTTCGAGAATGTGGAGCTGCCCCTTCTTCTCGACAAGTCCTTGGCGGGGTCCCAGCGCCGCGACCGGGTGGAAGCCGCCCTCGAGCTTGTCGGCCTCGCCGGGCGCTCGACCCATTTTCCATCGGAATTGTCGGGCGGCCAGGAACAGAGGGTGGCCATCGCCCGGGCCATCGTCACTGATCCGGAGTTGCTGGTGGCGGACGAACCAACGGGCGACCTCGACAGCAACTCGGCCCGCCAGATCCTTGATCTGCTGCAGCGGCTTTCGGGCCGGCATGGGAAAACAATTGTCATGGTGACGCATGATCCGCGGGCCGCGGAGGCCGCGGACCGCTGCCTGCACCTTGAAAAGGGCCGGCTCCTCGAGGCGCACCAGCGGGAGGAGGCGATCGCATGAACACCATTTTGAACCTGTTCATTCTCGCCGGAAAGCAGGCCCTGCGCCACCGGACCCGGAGCATCCTCACCATTCTGGGGGTGGCCGTCGGAATGTTCCTCTTCAGCACGGTGGAGACCATGCAGGCCGCCTTGGGCAAGGCCACCGAAACCACCGCGGCCGACACCACGCTTGTGGTGTACCGCGAGAACCGGTTCTGTCCGGCGACCTCGCGCCTGCCGGAGCATTACCTCGGCCAGATCCGGAAAATCGACGGGGTGGCGGAAGCGATACCAATCCAGGTGGCGGTCAACAACTGCGGGGCCAGCCTCGATGTGATCGCCTTCAGGGGCGTCCCGCGGGAGAACCTGAAGCGCTACAATCCCGAACTGGAACTGCTGGAGGGCTCCTATGAGGAATGGAAAAGCCGCTCGGACGGCGCCCTTGTCGGGGAACATTTCGCGGCCCGGCGCGGCCTTGAGCCGGGGGATACCTTCGAGGCAGTGGGGGTGCGTGTTGTTGTCAGCGGTATCATCTCCTCGCCCAATCCCCAGGACAACAATGTTGCCTATGTGCATCTTCCCTTTCTTCAGCAGGCCAGCCGGGTCGGGCTCGGGACCGTCACCCAGTTCAATGTCCGGGTTTCCGATCCCGCCCTCTTGGAGGAAGTGGCTGGAAGGATAGACGAGCTGTTCCGCTCGGACAGTGCACCTACGATCACGCGGCCGGAAAAAGCCTTTTTCGCACAAACGGCCAAGGATATGATCGAAATGATCGGATTTACCCGGTGGCTTGGCGTTGGAGCGGTCCTTGGGGTGCTCGGGCTGGTGGCAAACGCGTTGTTGCTGGCCGCCCGGTCCCGCATCAAGGAGGGAGCCATCCTGCAGACCATCGGGTTTCCCCGGCAGGCCATCGGGCTGCTCGTTGTCTTCGAGGGAATCCTGCTGGGATTGACCGGGGGGATCCTTGGCAGCATCGGGGCTGCCCTGTTCCTCGGATGGAAAAGTTTCACCTTCGGGAGCGAGGGGTTGACCCTGGCCCTCAGCCCGAGCTTCCCGGTCACCCTGACGGGGATAGCCGTCGCCCTGGTGCTGGCCGTCTTGTCGTCGGTCTGGCCCGCCATCGAGGCGGCCCGACGCCCCATCGTCCAATCCCTTCGCGATTCCTGAGCCATGCTTCCCTTTGCCTACGCCTATCGAAACCTCGTGCGCGAGCCCGGCCGTTTCCTGCAGAAGGCCGGCGGCTCGGCCCTGGTCATATTCCTGATCCTGGCCGCCGGGGCCTTCAACTCCGGCATGCGCGGCCTCCTCAAGGCAAGCGGTTCACCCGAGAATGTCATCTTCCTTGGCGCCGGCTCGGAGGAGAGCGTCGAGCGCAGCCAGATCGCAATGCAGTCCGAAAGCATGATCCAGGCCGGCGTGCGCGGCATCTCGGAGCGCGCCGGCGTGGCAGCGGTGTCCGGAGAAGTTCACTACAATGGCATGCTGGCGGTTCCCGGACGCAAGGCTGCACAGGGGCTGACGCGGGGGGTCACCCCCGCGGCCTTCGAGGTGCACCGGGAGGTGCGCCTTCTGGAGGGCACATGGCCGGCCTCCGGAGAGGTCCTCGTCGGCCGTCTGGCCCACCATCTCCTGGGCGTCGGGGAGGAGGATCTGGCGGTGGGCAAGTCGATCCTTTTCGAGGGCGGGAATTTCCGGATCGCCGGGCGGTTTGACGCGCAGGGCACGGTCATGGAATCGGAAATCTGGTTCAAGCGCAGCGACCTCATGGCGATCATCCAGCGGGAGACCCTGTCGTGCGTCGTGATCCGTCTCGACGATCCGGCCGACCGCGCGCGCGCGGACCTGTTCGCCAAGCAAAGGCTGGACCTAGAGCTTGTTGCTGTAGCGGAAAGTGAATACTACGCGAATCTTGCAGCCTTCTACGGTCCGATCCGGAGCATGACCTGGCTGACCGCGGCCATGGTGGCGGTCGGGTCCGTCATGGGCGGGCTCAACATGCTCTACGCCTCCTTCTCCTCCCGGGTGCGGGAGATGGCCACCCTGCAGACCCTCGGGTACCGGCGGCGTGCGGTGCTTCTTTCACTGATCCAGGAGAGCCTGCTCACCCAGGCTTTCGGCCTGATGCTGGCCCTCGCCCTCGGCCTGCTGTTTATCGACGGGGCGATGGTCCAGTTTTCCATGGGGACCTTCCGGATGGAACTCACGGGAGGGGTCACCCTTGTCGGCTTTGTGACGGCCCTCCTTTTGGGAACCATCGGGACCCTCCCGCCGGCCGCCCGCTGCCTTCGCCTTCCGGTTCCGGTGGCGCTCCGTTCCGCATGAATTCTGCGTTCAACAGTAACCAGTCAAATCCACAATGATATGAAAAATACAAATCGATTCCTCATCCTGCTGTTTCCCTGCCTGCTCCTCGGGCTTGCCGGTTGCGGCCCGGAGCCCGGTTCGCAGGCGGACGCCACGCCTGCAGATGCCGCTTCGGACCTCATCCTGACGGAGGTGCCCGACTCCGCACCCGGTCTGCTGGAAGCCCTTCAGGAGGCGAGACCCGGCACTGCCATCCTGTTCACCGGCCGGGTCGGTGGCACGCTGGAACCCTTTTCCGAGGGGTTTGCCGGCTTTGTGGTCGCCGATGAAGTGCTCGAATTCTGCGACGAGATGGGCGATGATTCACATTGCAAGACCCCGTGGGATGCCTGTTGCGAGGATCCCGGAAAAATCGCCGCCTCGCGCGCCTTCGTCCAGTTTGTCGATGAGGCCGGCGATCCCCTGATGATGGATCTGCAGGAGAGCGTCGGTCTCGCCGCGAACGACACGGTGGTTGTGCGCGGCACGCTTTCCCCGGATTCGACCCCCGAAAACCGGATTATTCTCGCCGAGGGGCTGGCTGTCGTGGAATAGGGCTTCGCCGCCGTGAGCCCGTGCGGCCCCCACGGCCCCCTACGGTTTGCTCACGGCTCCAGGACCGCTTCCAGACGGAACATTACCGGTTCCGGGGTGGAGGGATTCCGGATCTGTACAGAGACCCGCTCAATGGCCGGATCGTCATCGTCGGCAACGGTGAGGGAGCTCTCGTCCGGCACCATGCGTGACCAGGAGGACGGATTGCCCAGGCTGGTGCTCGTGCTGAGGCTCAGGCTGGAAGCGGGGAGCCCCTTCCGTTGCCGGTAGTTGAGCCGGAGGCTGCCCGCGGTTCCGGGCTCGATGGTCAGAAGACCGGCATCCATCCGGATCGGGGAGGTGCCGGTCATGAACTCAAGGCCGTTGGCCAAATCATCCCGGTCGTAGTCGTCCTCGAATGCGCTCATCGCGGCAATGGCCGGCTCAATGTCGAGGTAGGTTTGGATCCAGGCTTCATACTGTTCCGCGACCGACGGAGGGCTGAAGTCCAGCCGGGTGTAGACAATGGGATGGTCCGAGACAAAGCTGGAGGTGATTCCGTTTCGCTGTTCAACGGGCAGGCGTTCCCAGTATGGCAGCAATTCGTTCGAAACCATGATGTGGTCAATGTCGTCCCAATTCAAATCAGCCACCGCTCCCGCAGCGTGCGCGAAATCCGGTGCGCCATCCCCGTCGTCATCGTCATAAAACCCCCATTCACTGATTTCCCCGTAGGCGCCCCCGCGATCTGCGACGTTGAAATCCCCCAGGACGATGAGGGAGACCTCCGCATATTGGCTGTACAGTTCATCAAGGAGGAAAATCATCGACTCGGCCCTGCGGTCATCATAGGTCCGGCAACACTTGAGGTGGAGGTTGATGAGCTGTACCTCGCGCCTGAAACCGACCGGACCCGCTTCAACGCGCAGGAGAAAAGGCAGGCGGCCGGAGGCAAACAACCGGTCCCCGGCGTCAATCACCTGGTCCAGCATCACCTCGCTGGAAAGAAACCTTACCGTTGCGGATCTCCAGACATAGGCCTGGCGCTGGGCCGGGTACGCCTCAAAGTCGGGATTCCACCAGATGGAAAACTTCGGGTTGTAATCGCCTTCCCACATGCCAAGGGGATCCACCGCGTTTAATTCATCGACAAGGTCCTGCAGGGCGTTGCCGTTGACCGGATCCACGATCACCTCCTGCAGGGCGACGATGTCCGCTTCGAGGGCCAGGATCTCCGCGGCCACCGCCTCGATCTGCGTGCTGCGGGAGCCGTTCCAGTTGTCTGAATTTGTGGGATATCCCAGCCACTCCGCGTTGAAGGTGGCCACCGTGACGACCTCCCCGGCGGGCAAAAGAAGAGAGGCTGGTGCGAACACCAAGCCAACGCAGAACCATGCCTGCCGGGCAGAACCTGAAAATCCCATGGGAGGCAATCTGAATCCCCTGCGCCTTCCCGAGTCAATGATATGTTGGCTGGGCCCCGTGTGGGATGGGAATAAGGAAATTTGGGGACGGGCCCGTTACCCCATGTTGCGGATGTCGATGAAGGTGCCGCTTTCGTGACTCTTCAACCGGCCGAGAAGTTTGATTATGGAAAGGGCGGCCTCTTCGGGGGAGGCCATTGCGGGGGTGTTCCTCGCTGCCTTGAGGCGCCGCACCGTCTCGAAATCGGCATCCTCCTCGATTCCGCTGATATACTCCTGCATGGCCGTGTCGATCAAGCCGGGGGCCAGGGAGGTGAAGTGGGCTTCCGGTTCCTCGGCCGCATACTCGGCCAGAAGCATGTTCAGGGCGGCCTTCGAGACGGCATAACCGTTCCAGCCACGGTGGCCCGAAACGGCAGCTCCGGAGGAGATGCCGACCACCTGGTCCGGCTTCAAGGGCATTGCCAGAACCGTATCGAGAATCCATTTGTTCGCCCAGACGTTGATCTCCATCGCCTCCCGCAGAACTGCCGTCGGGGTGTCCTTCATGTCGCGGATCGGGGGCAGGATGCCCGCGTTGAGGATGACCAGGTTGAACTTATCCACACCGTTCACCAACCCCTCGAGTGCCTTGCGCCCGGCCGCTTCTTCGGCGAGGTCGATTCTCCGGTGGTGGTAGCGCTCCGGATACTCCTGCTCCAGGGGACAGTTCCCGCGGCTGCAGCCCCACACGACATGGCCGTCTTGAAGAAACTGCCGGGCCATGGCCAGCCCAAGGCCCCGGCTGCTGCCCGTGATAAGGATGGCTTTTGTCATGGCTGGAACAATAGCCATGGGTGGTGCGCGGTCGCAACCGTGAATTTGCCTTAGCGGGGTCGGACCTGCCGAAGTCCTTCACTGCCAAGGCATTGAAAGGGAAATAGACAGCCCTTGGAACCTTAGGTGACGGTTTTCATGGGCAAAATCCAATTTTAAGCAGCGGGGGCGATTTCCTTATTGAAGTTTATCCCGCCATTTCCCCTCCATTTTCAAACGCCAAGACCTTTGGAGTGGGTTTTTTTTTCAGCTATTTTGTTGATTATCAATAGGTTCGGTGGGTCCGACCCTCGTCACAAGAATCGCATCCGATTGCACCTTTTAGATTTGACACAGGAGAGGGGTGGCCGGAATCTGAAGAAGCGGAACGGGTATCCCGATCCAAAAAAACCCCTGACCCCGAACCCCTGCATGAAAAAGACCCAATATTTCACGGCTGCGCAAGCGGCATATCTTTTACTGTCCCTGCCGGCGCAATCGGCGGTGGTGTGGCAGGATGAATTCGACGGGCCCGGGATCGACACGGAGACGTGGGTATGGGACGTGGGCCAGCATGGATTTGGCAACGGCCAGCTGGAGTATGACACGGCGCGTGCGAAGAACTCGTATATTGAGAACGGCAGCCTGGTGATCGAGGCGTTCCGGGAGAACTATTTCGGCATGGAGTTCACATCGGCGCGGTTGAACACCCAGGGCCGCTTTGCCTTCAAATACGGCACGCTGGAAGCGCGTATCAGAATGCCCGATACAGGGAACGGGTTGTGGCCGGCCTTCTGGTTGCTTGGGAACAATTTCCCCGGGATTGCATGGCCGGACGCGGGCGAGATCGACATCGTGGAGATGGGATCGGCAAGCGGGATAGCGGATGGGAAGCAGCAGGAGCGCATCAACAGCGCGATCCATTACTCAGACGGCGCTGACGCGTATGATTACGCCGCGGAGTGGTACGATGCTCCGGTTGACCTGAGTCAGGGGTATCATCTATATAAAGTGGAATGGACCCCTGTATCGCTGACCTTTTTCCTGGACGGGGTGCAGTTTGCCAGCTGGAACATAGAGGCGGCGCATTTTGCCGAGTTTCACCAGCCGCACTTTCCGATCCTGAACCTTGCGATAGGCGGATGGGATCCCTCCTACACGGGCGTGTACAGTCCGGCAGGGGTGACGGCGCTGCCGGTTGTGGGATCCAGTGCCAGGATGTACATTGACTGGATCCGTCTTGAGGAGAATCCGCACACGGAGATCTTTCTCGGAGCCGACACGGAAGAGGACGGCATTTTTGGCGTGTTCACGGAAACCACGCCGGTCAACAATGCGCTTGTCTACGGGGACGACACCGACCCGGCATTCGTCTACGGGTACGAGGCGGCGCTGTTCACCTGGAACAACATGACCGAGGCGGCGGTGCCTGCGGATCCGGCCGAAGGAAGCGAGGTATGGACATTCGACATTGCTGCGGGCCAGTGGTTTGGCATGGGGGTCTTTCTCCCCAACTTCCGCAACATGAAGAATTATTCAGACGGGTTCCTCCATTTTGACATCAAAACGACCCTGACCGATGACATAAAAATCGGGGTCAAAAGCTCCCGTGGCGGGGAATCCTGGCAATGGGTCGGCGACGAGACGGTCGCACCCGGATTTGCCCGCGACGGCCAGTGGCATACGGTGAGCATTCCGCTGAACGGATATTCAAATACCGACTTCAACACCATCCACCAGATTTTCATGATCGCGGCCGACTCGGCTTCGGCATCCACGACCTTGTCGATCGATAACGTGTATTGGGAACCAAGCGTTGCAAGGCCGCGGCCATCGAACGGCAATTTCGGCGTGTTCACCGAAACCGCCGCCAACCAAACCGCCGGCGCATATGAGCTGGGCGTTGATGGGGAGTTTTTCATCTGGGGCGACACGTTGAATCCGGTGGCGCAAGACCCGTACGAGGGCGCGGAAAGCCTGAGCCTTGCGTCGGCACCGGGTCTGGACTGGTTTGGGGCGGCCTTCACCCCGGCGGTCAAGTATGACCTCACGGCCTGGGACAATCCGAACGGAAAGCTCAATTTTTCAATGAAGACCACTTCGGCGACGACATTTTATGTCGGCATGAAGAGCGGAAACCTCATTGGGCCCCCACCGGTGTGGGGAGGGAACAACGACGGACCGGCCGGCGTGGGCCAGGTTTGGATCAAATTCGCTCCGGGCAGCGACCCGTACGGATTTGTCCGTGACGGCAACTGGCATGCCATTGAGATCCCGATCGCGGATATTGTTGGCGATACGGATCTATCCCAGGTCAGCCAGCTCTTCCAGATTCTGGGTGTCGACGGTGCGATCTCAAACATTGAGCTGGACGATATCTACTACTCGGGCGGCAGGGCTTTCGAAACCACAATCGTTCCGGCTGTGATTGAGCGCGGAGTGGGCATCAGCTGGCCTTCGACCGATGGATCGATCTATACCGTGCAATGGTCAACGGACCTTGGTCCCGGCGCGGTTTGGAATGATATGGCTCCCTCCGTTGAGGGCGACTGGACCACAAAAACCGTGTTTGATCCTTTAGGCTCCGGCGAGACCAGATTCTACCGGGTCATTGAATTGCCGTGAACCCTCCTGGCCCGTTGAATTTTAAACTGTTTCAGTTGCCCAAAATCATGAATTTCACAGACAAAACCAAATCGAGTCTCGCCTCCCTGACCGTAAGCCTGGTGCTGCTGGTGTCGGCGGGCATGACGCATGCATCCACTCCCTACAGCGGAACCCCGATAGCCATCCCCGGCACGATTGAAGCTGAAGATTACGATCTTGGCGGCGAAGGAGACGCCTACCACGATACCAGCGCCGGAAATACCGGAGGCGGCTATCGTCCGGCCGAAAATGTCGATATCGAGGCGTGCAGCGACAGCGGCGGCGGATTCAATGTCGGCTGGACCGTGGCCGGTGAATGGCTGAAATACACCGTGGATGTTGTAGCGAGCGGCAACTACACGATTACCACCCGTGTTGCCACCGAAGTCGCAACGGGAGCCTTCCATATCGAAGTCGATGGCGTCGACGTAACCGGCTCCATTGCGGTTCCGAACACCGGCAACTGGCAGGCCTGGCAGCCTGTAACGGCGGTTGCCGCGCTCACCGCCGGCCAGCGGGTTGTTCGCCTCGTCATCGAATCCGGAGATATCAACATCAACCGCTTTGATTTCGCACTCAATGGTCCGGGCCCTGCCGCACCGACCGGTTTGCAGGTGGATTCGTCCGGAGACAATTTTGTCAGCCTGAGCTGGACCGCCTCCGCCAGCGGCAGCCCGACCAGCTACAACGTGAAGCGCGCAACCTCCAGCGGCGGGCCGTATTCCATCGTTGGCACCGCACCGGCCCCCACGGTCACCTTCACGGATTCGGTGACCGGTGGCGCAACCTATTACTATGTGGTGTCGGGAGTGAACGCAAACGGGGAGGGCGACGACAGCAGTCCGGCTGTTTCGGCCACGCCCACCCTTGGAGAGCCGGACGCCCCCGTCGGTTTGGCGGCCAGCCCCGGTGACAATCAGGTCGCTTTGACCTGGGGCGCCCCGGCGGTCGGCAGTCCGACCAGCTACAATGTGAAGCGGTCCACCACCAGCGGGTCGGGCTATGCAACCATCACCGCGCCCGGCACCCAGATAACCACAAGCTACACCGACACCACTGCGGTTAACGGCACCCCTTATTATTATGTGGTGTCGGCGGTGAACGCGGCCGGAGAAGGCGCCAACTCCGCCGAAGCGGACGCCACGCCCAATGTTTTCACCGGCATTTACGAGCCCTTTGACTACCCCGTCGAAAGTCCACTTCTCAACGGCACTTCCGCCACCGCCGACGGATTCACCAGCTGGACCTGTGGAACGGCCGGCTGGATCCTTCCGGGCCTGACCTACAGCGGGCTGCCGGTAGCCAACAACGCCATGCGCTCGTCCGCCGGCAGCCGGCAATTCGTGGGCCTCGCAGACCCGCTCTCCACCGGAACCAAATGGATCAGCTTCCTCTTTAAAACCAGCGTCGGAAATTCCGGCGCGAACATCAACGGTGTTTATTTTCCGAACGGGGGAACGGGGCTGTTTTTCGGCATGGGCTTGAATCCCTATTCCGCCACCCAGGGATATTTGGGCCTGGGTTCAATGAACACCGTCGGTACCACCCCTCAGGCCGCAACCTTGCTCAAGCAATTGACGCTGGGAACCTATGGCGCCACCTACCTCGTCGTATTGAAAATTGATTTCGATACCTCGGGCAGCAGTGATACGGTGACGGTATATATCAACCCGGCAACCAATCAGCCCACGCCCGGAGTGGAGCCGGCCGGGACGCATAGCACCTTCAACGTCGGAACCATCACCGGGGTGGGGTCCAACGTTTCAGGTGGCGGGGAGATCATCATCGATGAGATTCGCATCGCCAATACCTACACCGACGCGGTGGATGCGATCGTCACGCCTCCGGCCGCGCCCACCGGACTGAATGCGACGCCCGGCCCGAACCAGGTTTCCTTGAGCTGGACCGCCGCCGCGGGCAGTCCGACCAGCTATAACGTCAAGCGCTCCACCGCCTCCGGGGGACCGTACACGCTCATTGCCACCAGAAGCGCACCGACCGTGAGCTACACCGATTCGATCCTGGGTGGGACAACCTACTTCTACGTGGTTTCCGCAGTCAACGCCATTGGCGAGAGTGCCGACAGTGCGTACGTTGCCGCTGCAGCAATCCTCGCCCCGCCGGCCGCTCCCGGCGGCCTGTCGGCAACGCCGGGCGATGCGCAGGTTTCCTTAAGCTGGTCGCCCAGCTCCTTTGCAACTAGCTACGACGTGAAGAGAGCATCCGACTTTGGCGGGCCTTATGCCTCCATTGGTACCACGACCGGTCTGACCCTCACCGATTCCGGGCTCCTCAATGCAAGGACCTACTTCTATGTGGTGGCTGCCCTCGGGGACGGAGGTTCGAGTCCCGATACATCGCCCGTAAGCGCAACCCCCTTCGGTCCGTTGCCGTTGGTCCTCACCATTGAACCGGGCGTGGGCATTACCTGGTTCGCCAGCAGCAATGTCACCTATCAGGTCCAATGGGCCAGCGAGGATCTCGGAACCAACACGGTCTGGAACAACCTGGGCAGTCCAATCATTGGCGACGACACCACCATCACGGTCTTTGAACCCTTGGCGCCGCAAGAGGCTGTATATCAGGTGATCTCCTACTAGCTTAGCGGGGTTGGACCTGCCAAAGTCTTAGCTGCCAAGGCTGTCTGTCAACCAGCGAGGGGTGCCGGCGTCCGCATTTTTCGGGGTAGTCACTGGTCAGCAAGTGGGTGCAGTTTCCATGGATTGCTGCGGCAAGCACAGGCCGGTCTTTTTCGGGAAGGATTTCAAACAGACCGTCTGCCAGGGTTGCATCCTCGATCCAGCCCAGTCTGGACTTCAACTTGCCAGCGGAAGGAGGGGGTGTATCTGGTTTCTAAAAAGTCGTCCCTCCTGTATTCAACAAAACTCACATCGTTGGCTCGGTAATTTCCAAGATTTGATTTGGCTGGATGTCGATCAGGGTCTGGTTAAATCCCAATGGCCATTCAATGCGAATTTCCTCAATGAGGGTCGCGTCCCCGAGCCCAAAATGGGCACGCATATCACTTTGACTGTGGAGATTAGTGCTGGCAGATATTTCACGGAGCTGCTCCACATCCATGCCGCGAATAGTAGATTTCACCCGAACCTTTGCACCAATCCCGGAGCGATTGGACTGTGTGCCAACAAGCTTAATGGTAATCCAGTTGTTATCATTTCCTTCATTGCGATAGAGGCGGGGTGAGACCGGTGTTAGGGGGTTAAAAACATCCCATCCACCCACAGTGATCAGGTCGAGATCGCCATCATTGTCATAGTCAGCCCAAGCCGCCCCCCAGGTGCCATCGCGATACTCAACGATCGGGCCATGTGTGATACGAGTAAAACTCCCGACCCCATTGTTGTGGTAAAGGTAGTTACTGGTTGCCAGGTCAAAGTTGGCAATGAACAGGTCAATGAAGCCATCGTTGTCGAAATCACCCCAGGTTGCACACCCCGAGTATTCACAGGAATGATCTGCCAGGTCCCCCAAGGTGGCGTCAGTAAACGTACCCCCATCGTTGCGGTAGAGTCGACTCTGGCCGGTTCCCGTCCCTTGAGATGCGTTAACGATAAAAACATCCAGATCCCCATCATTATCATAGTCCGCACTTGCCACGGATTCATCAATCCTGCCCCTCACTGACTCTGGTGGGATTGCCCCAGGAGCCCCGCTGACGTTGGAAAAGGTACCATCGCCATTGTTATGCCATTGCAGCGGTCCACGGCAAATGAACAGGTCAAGGAATCCATCGTCGTCATAGTCAGTGAATGCTGCACCGTGAGAAGGAGCATAACCAAAGTTGGCATCAACTGGAATCATACCCCCATCCCCATTGTTGCGGTAAAGGAAATTGCCCTTGTTGGCAGTATTCGCCACGAAGAGATCCACATATCCATCATTATCATAATCACCACAGGCAACGCCCATGCCCATGCGGTTGTCATTCACCCACTCCCCATCAGTGATGCGCGTGAAGTTCCCGTCCCCCTCGTTGCGGTAATAGCGGTCGGAGTAGGTTGCGGAGTAGTACGCCACAAACAGGTCCAGGTCTCCATCGTTGTCGAAGTCGCACCAGACCGGCGTTAACGCGTAATTCTCACCAGTCAGCACTGTTGTGTCGCCGCCCAGGTCACCTGTCAGAACACGCGAAAAGGTTCCGTCCCCTTCATTGTGGAAAAGTTGATGGGTGCCATTCCAATTGGGAAGATACAGGTCCGGGAAGCCATCGTTGTCATAGTCCCCCCATGCCGGGCCAACTTGATAGTTTCCGGTCGCCAGAGTAAGGTCTCCCGCATCGACCGGGGTGAAAGCCACATAATAAGGACTCAGGGAAAAAGTTCCAACATGCGTGTTACTAAAGTCACTACTCAAACTTGTATAAGTAACTTTTCCTTCAGAAGGTGTGGTGAATTTAAGTTCAAGTAAAACGGTATATCGGCCAATTTGATACCCACTTGCTTCATCAATCAGCAATAGCAGGACCGCTTCATCCGGACCCCTCAATTGATATGAATATTCAATTATGGGATCACAAACGCCGCCCCGGGGAGATGTAAAAACCGGACCATTGCTTTCGTAATTCGGTCCGTCCAGATAAACCCTTCCGACGCCCGCCAAGTCTATCCCGATTCCTCTCAGCGATGCCACTGATTCAGGGGCGTGTGCGGAGACCGGTTCGCCCCGGAGGCTGTACTCGCTGGTTTCATAGTTCCATGCCCAGAAACTTGGAGTGTAGGAATATTCCCAGTTTCCTTCGTACCGATAGATGTAAGGCCAGTATTTCGTGTAGATCCATTCAGCCTGTGTAACGAGGGGGACGAGCAGGAGGGCAATTAGCGTGCAAGACCATTTTTTTTTCATCTGCTGCTATGGGTTATGGAAACGAGCGAATCATCTCCAGGATTAGGGAACTCTCCAGAGGTCCTTATAAATATTGCTTTCGGCTCCGTCAAATGGATTCACCGGGGCCGGCCGTGCAAAGCGGGTCGGACCATCGCAAGTTCCTGCGTGAAAGTAGGTTAGGACTAGGTCAGGCACATTTAACGCGCTTAGACGCCGTTTTTCACGACAAATCGGGGCATTTAAGCACCTACTTCTTTGATTTGGTTATAAATCTGATTGTTAGAGTGCCCTTTTCGCGCCTCAAAAGGGGTTCTAAGGAGAGATAGAGCATGGAAATTTATCCTAACATACTGTTGGCAAGTGGGTTACGTAGGTCCGACCCCTGACCCCGGTCGGAGTCGCGGATGACTTCGTAGTGATCTTTCAATGTGGACAGTGGGCACAGTTCCGATCCGTCGGATTGGCGCAGTTTCAGGCACGTGCCGCAGGCTAGAAATTCCGCTCCCGAATTGAGCAGCTCCTGAGCAATCTGCTTGACGTTGAACTTTTCGTCCTCGATCTGGTCTATTTCCACGCCGCGACCCGAAAGGAAGATGCGAACGCTGTCGCCTTCCTTGAGAGCATATTGAGCCAAGCGCAGGGCATTGAAGAGCGTTTCGGGGTCAGTCTGGGTAATGATGATTCCAAGTTTCATGATTTTATTGCGTTGTTGTTTCTGGCTTTTGCCGTGAAACCATAGTGCCACGGCGGAAGGTCGATGCAAGGCCTGACGTCCGCAAATCCGAATAGCTCCACCCAATTGCGGCAATCCTCGGGCCGAGGGCGGATGGTCATCGAAGGGCCGCGTGGTGTCTTCTCGTCGTAGTTCCAGTGCATGATGGCGAGGAGTCCATCCGGTGCGAGGATGCGGTGTGCCTCGCGCAACAGGATCTCGGGTTGCTCGGCATGGAGGATGTTGAAGAGCATTACATAGGAGGCAGAATCTGCGGGCAGGCCAGTTCCGTTGGCCACGAAATCCCGGCACTCAAACCGCGCATTTCGAAGTCCAACCTCCAACGCCTTCTGTCGGCATAGGTCGATGAGGTCCGGTTCGATGTCCAGGCCAACCACTTCGCCCTTGATCATCCTGGCGGCCGCAAGGCTGAAGGTGCCATAGCCGCTGCCGAAATCGACCACCCGTTCCGTCTCGCGAACCAGCCCGAGCGCTTGCAGCACTTCCATCGGTTTGAAGAAGCTTTCCCAGACCGGTTCATCAGGCATGCCACTTTCTCGCGTCTTCATTGCTTTTCTTAAAAAATTATGGAACCGATTCCCGCGCTCAGAAGCACAAGCAGCCACGGGGGTGTAGCGGCGAAACGCAGGAGGGCAAAGCTTCCCGCTCCCCAGGCCTAGTGCCCCTCACGTGGATTGGCCCTGGGGCTTTCGCATCGGGGACGCGGCCGTACGCCCGGGGCCGGCCGGGTCTGGATGCGCGGCTGTGTCTTGAGCTGTTTGCGGGCGGCCGCGATGGCATCCTTGTACTGGGGAAGCCACGGCTCCCCGGCGACGAGCATTTCATCTACCAATTGCCAGATTTCCGGCGGACTGCAAACCGCGCCGACCAGCGGGTCCAGCAGGAAGGCCTGGCGCAGGAGCGCGTCGTCTCCATTTACCGCGGCCAACACGCCCAGCCGCTGAACCCCGATCGAATTCGCGCAGACCGCAGCGCATCCTGCAGGGAGATCGCCCAATTGCGGACGGTTGAACCCGTGGCGGTCCACGTAGCCCGGTGTCTCAACGATGGCGTCCGGGGGCAGGTTGGTAATGGTGGACCCATTCGGCAGGTTGAAATGCCCGCGGTAGGGCCGGCCCGTTTCCAGTGCCTCGATGATGTAGCTGCCATGCTCCTGGGTGCGGTTTTGCGCGTTGAATTCCACCGCCGGGATCGACTCCACCCCTTTTCCAAATTCCTGGTCAAACCAGTCGCGGCCCTCGGTGCAGACGCGCAGGTAGCCGCCGGTCTCCCCGTGAATCCATTCGGACAGGTCGATCCAACGCCGGATCTCCTTCGGACGCTTTCTGTACCAGGGAACGTACTCGCTCAAATGACCGTTCGACTCGGTGCTGTAGTAGCCGAAGCGGTGGAACATGTCGATGCGCACCTTTTCGGTTTTGGAAAACTTCGGGTGTCGCTCAAAAGCCGCAAGCAGGTCTGCCTGAGGCACTTTCCGCCCGCCCAGCCGCACATCGAGGTACCAGGTCTGGTGGTTGATCCCCGCGCAGACAATCTCGACCTCGTCCTGCCTCGCCCCGAGCACCTCGGCGATCTGCCAGTGTCCGTGCTGCACGCCATGGCACAGGCCGACGCAGCGCACCCCGCCAAAGGCGTTGGCGGCCCAGGTCATCATGGCCATCGGGTTGGCGTAGTTCATCAGCAGGCAGTCCGGCGCCGCCACCTCCCGGATATCCCTGCAGAAATCCAGCATGGCGGCGATACCCCGCTGGGCGTACATCAGGCCACCCGCGCAGAGCGTGTCCCCGACACACTGGTCGATCCCGTATTGTAGCGGAATTTCGATGTCGGTCTTGAAGGCTTCCAGCCCCCCGACCCGCACCACGCAGAAGACGTAATTCGCGTCCTTGAGGGCCGCTCTCCGGTTGGTCGTCGCCCGGATGCGGGTCTTCAGTCCGTTACTGTGGATATCCTGCCGGACAAGCGCGGTGACCATGTCCAGGCTCCGCTTGTTGATGTCGGTGAAGGCAAACTCCACGTCGTGAAATTCCGGGACAGTCAGGAGGTCCGCCACCAGTTTGCGCGTGAACCCGACCGATCCGGCCCCAATGAATGCGATTTTCATAGTGCTTTTTCCTTGAAATTACCAGGGACAGTAAGCGTCTCCCCCATTTATTACAAATGGAATGAATCCGCAAAGAGATGGATCAGGGTACACGTATGCGGACAAAGCGGGCTGTAGTGACCGGCAGCCGCACGCGGACCCTACGATAATCCGCGAACTCCTCGAGAACGGTGTAGGTCACATCCCCCTGCGTGCAGACCGGGCCGGCCAGATCGCAGAATGAGCTTTCAAAGGCCGTCAACCAGCTTCCGGGAAGCAGGTCGAGGGAATCCTCGATGAGGAACGCCGCCGGCCAGGGAAGCCCGTTCACGGCCTTGCGGAGATTGAAGGTCAGGACGAGGTCGATGCCATCCGCTTGAGCATCAATCAGCCCGGGCAGGTCGAATGCTTCCGGATTGCCCATGAGCAGCATTTCCAGCGCGTTTTCACCATCCATGTCCGGATCGGCGATGGCCCCCCAGAGGGTGCTTTCGAGAGCCGGATCAGCCAGCTCGGCAGGAGTGAACCAGAGATCCAGCCAATCGGCATACGTGGCCTCGGTGATTGTGCCGATCACCCCGGTTGCTTCCATGGCGTCGATGGTCAGCCAGACACGGCTTCCTTCATAGGTGTCGCGCTCAAAGAACAGGCCGATGGCGGTTACGTCGGTGAACTGTCGGGACTCGTAAAGTGCCGCGGCCTGATCAAAGTCCAGATTGGGATTTGCGGCGGGGTCGTAGACGGCCCAGCGCCCGTGGTCCGTGGCGGAAGTGAATTCAAGAGAGGCCGTCATCCGGCTGGTGATCGAGGCGGGCGTTTCGGAAACATGGAAGGTCGTCCCGTCGCGAATGAGCCAGCGTGCGGTGCCGAGGGCGTCCCATCGTGCGGTGGTGCGGACCTTGAAACCGCTGCCGGGGCCGAAGGTGACCGGCTCCGTGCGGGCCGGCCCGAGGAAGCCGGACTTGTCCAGATAGAGCAGTCCGCGCACCAGGGCGCCACCGGGCGCGTCCTCGGCCTGCATGCGGATACCGATTTCATCCGGATTCCCTGTATTCTTGATCCGGCGCTCCGCAAAGCTGGCCTCCCCGTCAATCGACTGCAGGGCCAGGCCGCCGTAAAGGGCCGTGCCGCGGACGTCGCTGGTGGTGATCGGTTCGGTTGCGGAAAAGCTGTGGCCCTTCAGGTAATCGTCGTCGGCAAGGTCCCCGTCGAGGTCGAGCAGGGTCTTGAATCCGCGCGGAAAATCCTCGCTTACATCCACGCTGTCTCCTCCGAAGGAGGCGAATATGGAATCCGGATCGGCGCTGAGCCCGAACCAGGTATCAACCTGGCCGGAAAGCGCCTTCTTCGCGACGTCATCGTCAAAAACGGTCACCACCGGAAGGTAGTTTCCTGCCGCCATGTAGTCATGGGTCACTACGTTCCCGCCAATCCTTTCACCGTCCCCAAACGACCATGAGACAAAGTTGATCGAGCCGTCCGGATCCGACGACGGGTTGCTGTCGAAGGTTACCGCCAGCGGCACCTGGCCGCGCCGGGGACTCACACTGAAGCCCGGGACCGGGGGCAGGTTGTCGTTGGCGTTGACCTGCAGGGACACTTCAAAGCGTCGCAGCCGGAAGAAAAAGCGCTCTCCACTGGGAACCGGCGTATCGATAATCATGCCTGCCCCGGTGATATTCGCAAAATTCCGGCTTTCGAACACGGCGGCATCCGGGGCGAAGTCCATGTCCTCCGGGATGGACCATTGCGCCCAGTTGCCGTCCTCAACATCATAGAGAAGTTGAAGGCTGCCCTCCGAGGAAAGGACCGACTCCGACACGAAATAGTCGCTGCCCTCGCGAATGAGAAAGCGGACCTGGGCACCCGCTCCCCAGTCTGGTCCGGTCAGTTTCATGCGGTCACCGGCCCCGAAAGTCAGGACATCCGTGGGTGCGATCCCACTGAACTCACTCCTGGGAAAGAAGATCACCCCCTGATGCGTGGCCACAACGCCGTCATCGGGCTTGGTACGGATGGCGATCTCATCGGTATCGACCTTTTTGTCTTCCAAGGTACTCGTTGCCGAATCCAGCCAATTGGTGAAGAATCCCCCGTAGAATGCCGGGCCGGTGTATCCGCTCAACGGGCTGAAGGGCGTTTCCGCGGGGACATCCCCGGTCGGCAGGATCAGCGCGTACCCGATGCGCGAGTCGTCAATCAAGCCGTCGCCGTCCGCGTCAACCGGCGAGCTGGTGGGCGTCTGGCTGCGCAGGTTCAGATTGGTGGTGGCATATCCGCTGGTGAAATCCGCGACAAATTCAAATCCGTCGGCATCAGACAGGCTCCCGCCGAGGACGGCGATAGTGGCGTCGCTGTCGCCGTAGCCGGGCTGCGGCTGAACGGGTTTGGCAGTGTACAGCGGGAAATTCAGGTTGGCCGCACCGCCCCAGGCGATGCGCGGCCAGGGCTCGGACCCGATGAGGCGGGCTGCAATGGCCCGCGTGTTGCCCCCGGTGGCAAGGCGCGTCGTGTAGAGCCGTGTGGCGAAATCGGGGGAATACGCCATTAAATAGGCGCCCCCCACGTACTCGGTGGGCAGGAAGGGATTGAAGGTGGTCTCACCCGGATTCGGGCTGTAAACCTGGTTGCCCGGGAGCGGCAGCCCGTAGGCGCTGGTCCCCCCGATGAAGACGCGCCCCTGCTCATCCGCCCGGAGGGATCCGCCCTTCATGCGGACGGTGTTGTCCTTCGGCGGACCAACGCTGCTGTATAAACGGTTGGTATACCATTGTGAACGCAGGACCTCGCCGGTCGACGGATCATACCGGCCGAAGAACACCTTCGGCACCGTCGAGGTGTTGAAGGTCTGGTGGAAGATGTCCCCGCCGACGGGATCCTTTGCCACGGTGAGGTCCGTCGGGCTCCACCGGAAAGGCGTGTTGCCCCCGTCGTATTCAAAAGCCGAATACAAATTGCCGTCGGCCCCCATCACAACCCGGTATCCGCGCGAGTCCGCCATGTTGTTGGACTGGACGATCGGATAGCGGTCCTCGGTCAGGTTGGAGGGGTCCGTGCTGAACGGGTAATTCAGGTAATCCGGGTTGGGAATGGTTTTCTCGGCGTCGAGCCAGACTTTCGATGACCAGTTGTAGCCGGCCCAGCGGGCGTTGATCCCGCCAGCGGGATTGTAGCCGTACGGCACCGCACTCAGTCCGGGGACATCCACCGGCGTACTTGGCCCGTAGTCCACCCCGCCCCATGTCGACTTGTTTGACCAGCCAATCATGAAGATCGTTTCGCTGGGGCCTTCGATGGCCACATCGGTGGTGTTGGCGTAGGCCCCCTCGAAGCTGTTCAGCTCGGTCAGCGCCGCATCAAACAGGTGGATCATCCCCTTGCCTGATTTCTGGTCCGGGTCGCCGGGGTTGCCAGGCACCAGGGCAACCGCGTGACCGTCGCCCGCGCTGTCCGCCCGGTAGACAAAGGAACCCGCCAGGGCCGTTGCCAGCACGGAGTTCGCCACCGGGTTCAGCCGCATCAGGCCGTCCGTCCCCGCCGCGACCAGCAGGTTATCCGCGGCATCGACACTCAGGTCGTACACCGCCCCGGAGAGGCGCGTCAGGGAGAGCACCGTCTCCCCGTCGCCCGTCAGGCGGAGAATCGTTCCGGGTGAGTTGTCCGTCGCCCCGTTCAAATAAAGCGGGCTCACTCCCGCCGGCGTCAGGGGTCCCGCGTTGACCGCCACGACCAGCGTGCCGTCCGATTGATAGGCCATCCCGTAGACCGATTCGTTGCCCGATATGTCGCCAAAATACGTCGAGGCGTTCAGGCCGAACTCCGTGTCCTGGGCGATCGCTGAGTTAAAGGCATACGCCACCCAAAGAAACAGGCAGGTGGATAGGAGGGATCGTGTGAGCGTCATTGTATAAGAGGGGTTGGGGGAAATCGTATCAAAAAGACCCCGCGGCCAGCCGGGACCGTGGGGTCTTGTTCATGAAAATGACAGCTGACGGAGTCGGACCTAGCGCATCCGGCGCCGGCGCCAGATGACCACCCCGAGCGCGGCGAAGCCCGCAAAGATCGCATAGGTCGAAGGCTCGGGAACGGGCTCTAAAGCAAGCAAAGCGCCTGCCATCTGGACATTGCTGCCCGGTTTTGATAATCCGTAGGCCTGAGTTGCGTCACCCAGATCATAAAGGTTGAAAACGGTGTATCCGCCCTGGTCGGCTCCAGCGATCACCGGGGCTGTGCCTCCAGTTGCTGCGAAGCCGGATCCAAGCGTATTGGCAAAAGACACCCCCACCATCAGGGCAAAGGAATCCGTGTCCGGCAAACTGCCGAGATCAAAGACAAGCGGGTCGTCCACGCCTGCGGTGGTCGTATCTGTTGAAGTGAGGACACTGTACCCTGCGGCCCCCGAGAGCTGGAAAACATCCATGGTCGTGTTCGAGGAACCGCTGTTCCAGCCTATGTCCACGGCACCGGTGTCCACGTTGCCCACATCCAGAAGGAATATTGCCGCGAACAAGTCCGCGGTATCCGCATCAGGGCCTGACCCATTGGCATTGGCATCAAAGTTGATGAACGCCGAAGGACCCACGACGGTTCCTGCACCCCCAACGTCATAGGTGATGGTCGGATTCGCGCTGGCTAACCGGCGCCCGTATAAGGCAACCATGAAGCTCGCATCCGTGGATGCCTGCTGGGAGAAATTCAAAGTTCCGCTGGTCGGTCCGTCGAGGTCGTTTAGGAGGTCGGAAGCGGTAATTGAAATAGCACCTGCGCCGGAGGTGGTCACTACTGCGGCAAGTACGGGAATCAGAATAGCAAGTTTTTTCATAATTTGTCTGTGTTGGAGAGGAATTCTCAAGGATTCGACCCCCACTATGGCTCAAACACAGCCAGCTTACCGATTAGTAATCCCTCCAAATTTCTTTGGAAAAATTTCAACACAATCCGGTTTCCCGGCCTTAGCGCCGGTTGCGCCAGCGCGACGGCGGGAATCCGGTGTGCTTCCGGAAGGCGGTGGTGAAGGTGCTGTGGTCGGCGTAGCCGCAGCGGGCGGCGATGCCGGCCACGTCCTCATGCGACTCCGCGAGCAGCCTGCGGGCAAATTCCATGCGCCAGCGGATCAGCATTTCCTTGGGCGTGCGGCCGCATTCGCTCCGGAACCGGTTGATGAGGGTACCGACACTGATCTCCATGCTGGCGGCAATTTCCTCAACGGTGAGGGCGTAATCCTTTGTTTCCGAAATCAGAAGACGCGCCCGTTCGACGACTGAATCCGTGGGGGCGCGGCTGGAAGCCTCGATCACCAGTTCACCGGGTGGCACCGTTTCCCGGTTGCCGGGCCGCTTTCCGCCCTCGATCCAGGCGGCCAGGCGGGCCGCCGCCAGGTAGCCAACCCGCATCCAACTGAGGGGAACGTGGCTGATCCCCGGCTGGGGAAGAAAGGAAAAGCGGTCGGTTGGATTTCCGATACCGACAACGCGGACCGCTTCCGGTACATTCAGCTTCAGTTCATGTGCCTTGAGCACCAACAACTCCGCGGTGCGATAGTCCGAACAAACGACCGCCAGCGGATGGGGTCCTGTCCCGAACAGGATTTCCCGGGCATGTGTATCCAGAAATTCCTGCACATATTCGTTGCGTCGGGAAAAGCTGCCCGACTCCCCGAAAGGCAGTGCGTATTCATGGTAGGGAATTCCGGCCTCGGTGAACGCGCGGCAGGCCCCCCGTCCCCGAAGGGTGTACTGACACCCCTCGGGTGGGGAAACGCAGACGGCCGTTCGCGGACGCGTCCGGGCAAGGTGCATTCCCGCGGAGTGCCCAGCCGCCTCGTCATCATTCACCACCATCGGAACCGGGCTCCTTTCCAGGTAGGCCGACACATTGACCATGGGAAAGTCCCGCAGCAGGGGTTCGCTGATGATCCCCCGGATGCCTCCGAAACAAATCAGGCCGGATACCCGGTTCGTCTTTGCCAGCTCCAGAATCTCGTCCTTCCGGACAGTCAGGTGGACCCTTATCCCCGCATCTCCCTGTGCTGCGAACGCCTGCATGCCCTGATACAACTGTTGGGCCAGTCCGTATTCGAACGGCAGCACACAGAGAACTTCCCGGCGGGGTGGCATGGAAAGAAATCCAAATTGTTTTGGAAATTTTGTCAATAGACACATCCGTGAAGATTGTACAGGGTTGTTTCCCGACCTGAATTCCATGCCCGACTCCGTAAACCCACCCAACCTCATTCTCTTCCTCACCGACGACCACGGCCACTGGACCCTGCCCTGCTACGGCAACCGCATTGTGCGCTCGCCGGCGCTTTCCGCTCTTGCCAAGCGGGGAATGGTCTATGACCGGGCCTTCACGCCCTCGCCCGTCTGCTCGCCCGCGCGGGCCAGCTTGTTGACCGGCCGGATCCCCTCCGCGCATGGAATCCATGACTGGATTCCGGAAGCCAGGGATGACGGATCATTCCCACATATCGACAGCATGCCGGGCAACCTTGCCGAGCGTCTGCACCAAGCGGGCTATGAAACCGCCTACGTCGGCAAGTACCACTGCAATCATGCGCATGCCAATCCGCTGGGATTTGATTACTGGTTCACCCAAAAGCCACCGGTCCAGTATGACTGCAGCCGTCAACAGGTCTGGTTCGACAACGGACAGGAACGCCTGCAGGAAGGACCCCAGGGAACCGTGGTCACCGAGGCCGCCCTGAGATTTCTTAAATCCCGCAACACGGAAAAACCCTTCTGCCTCATCATCGGCCATACCAACACCCATACCCCACATACCGGAGAGGACGCCGCGCGAGTGCGCTATTACCAGGAAAAGAAAGATCTGGGAGTCGACTTGGAGGCCTTCAGCGAGGCCCATGGCCGGGCACGGTTTCTTCCCAGGGAAGAAGCACTAGACCGCCACCAACAGCTCGCGCAGTACTTTGCCGCCGTGGAGTCTATCGA
>JBNGDP010000009.1:0-59693 GCA_049975345.1 Oceanipulchritudo sp.
CGGGAACTGCTCGACGCGCGCTGCCGTCGGCTGTTCACCGGATAGCCTGTGCCTTTTTCCGGCGCCGACCTGTCTTCCACCGCAATCCAGCCAATCCGCTCACGCCATTGCCGCCGCCACTGCGTAGCATCCACCATCACATGTCTCATTCAGGCCGCGCAGCCGAAAAGCTTTTCCGCGAGGAGTGGACGGATTCCGGTGACGGCGATGGCTACATGCGGGGTGAATATCTCATCCTGTGTCTCCAATGGGATGACGCCTGCAAGCGTCTCCTTGCCTCCACGGAAGGTGGCGGCTACCCGGGTATGCCCGAAGCGATCTCCCTGAGCTTGATTTGTGAGGGCCGCGATCCGGTTGTGGTGTCGGTACCCCTCGGCGCGACTTGCCACGAGCTGTCATGGTCCGTGGCTTCAGATCGATTGACCCCGATATCACGCAAGTCCGGTAAGGTTTGACAATGACCGGGTGGCGATAATCAGCTTGTCGGATGAAGAAGGAATCCTTCCCCCACCGGCAAATCCACCTGGATTTCCACACCTCTCCCTGGATCGGGGACACCGGTGTCGACTTTGACGCGGAGGCCTTTGCCGACCAGTTGCAGGCGGCCCACGTGAACAGCGTCACGGTGTTCGCCAAGTGCCACCACGGGCAGTGTTACTACCCGACGAAGACGGGGGTGCAGCATCCGGCCCTGAAGGGGCGCGACCTTCTCGGTGAGCAACTGGAAGCGCTGAAGAAGCGCGGCATCCGCTGTCCCCTGTACACGACGGTGGTGTGGGAGGAGGACGTGGCCCAGCGGTTCCCGGAGTGGCGCCAGCTCATGAAGAACGGCAGTTTTGCGGCGTGGACCCAGGCGACCGACCATTCGACCCAGCAGGCCGGCTACTGGAAGTTCAACGACTTCATGAACCTGGCGTACCAGGACTATTTCGAGGCGCATATCCGCGAGTTGCTGGAGCGCTATGAATGCGACGGGTTCTTCATCGACATCCTCTTCTACCACCGGCAGGGGACCTGGAGCGATGCGTGCCGCAGGCTGCGGGAGGAAATGAACATCCGGACGGACGACCACGAGGCGTACTACCGGATCGAATGGGAGGCGCAGCGGCGCTTCATGGAGAAGTTCAACGCCATCATCCACGGCATCCAGCCGCAGGCGCACGTGTTCTACAACCAGCAGAACACCTCCTTTGTGGACAGCAAGGTCGGCTTTGGGACGATGTCGAAGCTGCAGGGCCAGCTGGAGGTGGAGTCGCTTCCGAGCGGATTCTGGGGATACCAGCACTTTCCGCGCCTGGCCCGCCAGACCTTTGTCATGGGCAAGCCATGGCTGGGAATGACCGGCCGTTTCCAGCGCCAGTGGGGGGACTTTGGCGGCATCAAGCCGGTGCCCGCCCTCGAGTATGAATGCTTCCGCGCCCAGGCCATGGGGGGGGGCTGCTCGGTCGGCGACCAGATGCCGCCGCGCGGTCGGCTCGACCCGGCAGCCTACCGGCTGATCGGCGAGGTGTACCGCCAGGTCGAGGAAGCCGAGCCCTTCTATGAGGGCAGTGAGGCGGTGGCCGATGTGGCCATTCTCCATCCGGGGCATCCTTCCATTCCTAATGACCAATCTGATACTACTCTCGAGGGGGTCATCCTCATGTGCGAGGAAAGTCACTACGATTGTGTGGTGGTAAACGACGCGGACGATCTGTCCGGATTCCGTCTCTTGATCCTTCCGGACAGTGTGGTCGTCACCGAAGCGTTGAAGCCGAAACTGGAAAAGTACATCCAGTCGGGCGGGAAGATCATTGCTTCCCATCGATCCGGATTTGATACCAAGGGAATTTACCTGTTCGAATCGGCCGGTCTGGAGGTCGTCGGTGAAACCCTGGATTACCCGACCTACTGGCGCAGCCGTGCATCCTTCAATGAGGAACACGCGGACAGTGAGCGCGTCATCTACCAGGCGGGTCTTGAAATCCAGGCCGGCAAGGGATGGGAGGTTCTTGTGGATCGCGTGCCGCCCTATTTTCGGCGTTCGGATTACCGTTTCTGCTCGCATTTCCAGACCCCGCCCGTAAAGGAGGCATCCGCTTTTCCTGCCGTCCTCACGAATGGCCGGGTCACGATCTTCAGCGACCCGATCTTCCGCGAATACCGTCGCTATGGTAGCATCTTCCTCAGGAAGCTCTGGGAGCAGGTGATGGCCGGGTTCGTCGGGCAGCCTGCAGTCGGCAGTGGTCTGACGCCCTCCGTCACCGTGTATCCGCGCCGCAAGGGCGACGACCTTCTCGTCACCCTGATCCACTACATCCCCGTCCGCAAGGCGCTGGAAATCGACGTCATCGAGGAGCGCCAGGGATTCGCCGGCATGATCCTGAGGCTGCATCCCGGAGCTCAACAAGTGGAGAACTGGCAAACCGGCGAATCGCTCGAATCCGCCGGGCCGGGGGCATGGAAGCTGCCTCAGGCGCAGGGGCGGCTGTTGCTCCGGGTGCCGGGTTGTTTCGTCAGTCGGTAAGAACGATATTTTTCTTAAATGTTGCATTAAATAGGCTTTTATGTCTATTTAATGTAATGAAATATGAAGAATTGCTGAAGATCGTCCCGGCAGGCGGAGTATTTCGGACGGGGCATCTATTGGCGGGCAAGAAGGATCCGGCTGGGGTACGGAGGCAACTGGACCGCTGGGAAAAAAGCGGACGGGTGCGCCAGTTGAGGCGTGGGGTTTACCAGTTGCCGCCTTTACCGGGAATAGCCCCTGCGCATCCATTTGTTGTGGCGAACGCATTGAAAAAAGGTTCCTATGTGAGCCTGCAATCGGTTTTATCGGAAGCCGGAATGATTCCCGAGCACGTGCCGGTCACGACCAGCGTGACGACAGGACGCCCGGAGGTGGTGGATACTCCATCCGGGCGTTATCAATATCGGCACGTGGCCGTCGGCAAATTCTGGGGATTCCGTGAACGGGAGGTGGTTTATGGACAAACGTCCCTTGTCGCCACGCCCTACAAGGCCTTGTTGGATCTGCTGTATCTGACACCGCACAGCGATGATCCAAATTACCTGGATGAACTTCGCCTTGAACCGCCGGATGGATATGAGCCGGAATCTTTGGACAAGGCGGTGCGTCGCATGGGTTCGTTAAAGGTGCAGCGTGCGGTTGAGTTAATAAAGAAAATCTGGGAGGAAAGCTGAGATGAAGCCGTTATTGATGGATGAACTTCAGTCGCTGGCCAGCGACGCGGACCGATTCAGTTTCACAAGGGAATTTCTGCAAGCGCGGATTCTTTTGTCATTGCAGGATCACGGGGCTTTCAGCAATTGGGCATTTTCGGGTGGAACCGCATTGCGCTTTCTGTATGCTTTGCCGCGCTATTCCGAGGACTTGGATTTTTCAATTGTACGACCCGGAGACGACCCACGCTTCGCCAAGCTGATCAGGGGAGTGGAGTCGGATCTTGCCAAGGAGGCTTACACGGTTGAGACCCGCATTCGCGCCGACAAGGTTGTGGCCTCGGCCTGGATCAAATTCCGTGGGAGCCTCCACGAAGCAGGCATTTCCCCGCATCGTGACCAGGCATTGAGTGTGAAAGTGGAGATCGACACCCGACCACCTGCCGGGGCGGCTTTGGAAAACCGCAGAGTACGGCGGTTTGTCATGCTGAATCTCCTGCATTATGACAAGGCTTCGCTGTTGGCGGGAAAGCTGCATGCGGTTTTGATGCGGAAATACACAAAGGGCCGTGATCTATTCGATCTGGCATGGTACTTATCCGACCCTGATTGGCCGGACCCCAATCTCGATCTGCTGAACAACGCGCTGGAGCAAAGCGGGTGGCCGGGGGATACAGTCACTCCCGGGAATTGGCGTGCATTGGTTGCGGACAAGCTGGAATCCGCCGACTGGAAAGCCGCTCTTTCCGATGTGACACCTTTCCTGATGCGAGCCCAGGATGTGTCATGGGTAAGTCCGGATGTGATTCTGCCACTGCTGCGTTAGCGCACTTCGCGGCCGGCGAAGTCGAGGAAGCGCCGCCAGTCCTCAGGCAGGAGGTCATGTATCCCCGGGCGGATGTGATAGGACAGGCGCTCCATCAAGGCGCCGCCGGGTTGGGGCATGGCGTGGGATTCCATCCGGCCGGCATCGAGGAGTTGGTAGACCGGCTCGGCATGGATGAGGGAGAGGAATTCGCCTCTGGGATCCGCCCAGAGGTCTTCGGCCGCGCTGGCAATATAGACCGGTCGCGGGGCGATGAGGGCGAGCAGCTGGTGCTGGTCGAAGGGGAGGGCGTCCTCGCGCTCGTTGTAGTCCTTGGCACGCTGGTTGAGCCAGTGGGGGAAGGTGGAGTTGAGGTGCACCAGGCGCTCGCCGAAGCGGCGGCGATGGAGGGCCGCCCCGGCGCAACCGGATTCGTTGGAAATGACGGCGGCGAAACGTTCGTCATTGGCGGCGGCCCAGAGGGCGGCCTTGCCCATGCGGGAGTGGCCGATGGCGATCACTCGCGAGGAATCGATGTCCGGTTCATCCTTGATGATGTAGTCAAGAATCCGCGACAGTCCCCATGCCCAGGCGGCGATCGTGCCCCAGCGCTCCTCCGCGGGCGCGGTAAAGTCCCGCTCATCGAAGAGCCCATGCACGCCGTTGTGGAACCCGTCATCGAAGTCAGGGTCGATGTCGCCGCAATAGACCGTGGCCAGTGCGTAGCCGCGGCCGATGATTTCTTCCACCGGCCAGCGGTGGGCGCGCAACCCGCGCGAGGCCGCGCAGGCGCGGTTGCCGGTCACCCGCAGCTCCCCGCTGTCGGGCGACCAGTTCCGGTGCAGGCGGATCCGCGGATCGGGATGGACGGTGTGGTTGCCGTAGAAATTCAGTCCGAGAAAAACGGGTACGGGGGTGGAAGGAGTTTCCGGGAGAAACAGGAGCAACCCCAGGGCAAGCGATTTTCCGGAGCGGTGAAGATTCACCTCCACCTGCTTCATCCGGGCCCTGCCGTCGAGGGTTTCCGGCTGCCCGGAAAGGACCCTTCCCCCAACGTGAACCCGTCTTGCGGGACAGTACCCGTACTGGTGCCGGGCAAACAGCTGCAGCAGTTCGCTTCGTCGCCCGGGCCATTCTTCCGCTGTGGAAATTCCGGATCCGTCCTCTCTGGTCAAAGGATCGGGCAGAGCGTAGTCCGGTACGCATGCTTCAACGTAATTGGCCTCCGGGGTCATTGTGGAAAAGGCGCTTCACCAAGCCCGAGGTACTGTTGGAAGACGGCCTTGGCGATGGGGGCCGCGGTGGAACCGCCGCCGTACTCGACGGCGGCATCGGGGACGCCCTCGACGAGGACGGCGACGGCGATGCGTGGGTTCTCGACGGGGGCGAAGCCGACAAACCAGGCGAGGGTGGCGGGGCGTCCGTCCTTGCGGACCTGGGCGGTGCCGGTCTTCCCGGCGACGGGCATTTGCGGGTTGCCGGCGAGGCGGGCGGTACCGCGTTCGCCGGCCTGGCGCATGCCCTCCTTGATGAGGGCGAGCTGGCCGGGCAGCAGGCCGATGGCCCCGCCCACCTCAGGCGGGCCGGCATCATGCAGGAGGGTGGGCTGAAGGAACGTGGTCTCGCGGGCCAGGGAGGCCGCGAAGGTGGCCATCTGCATGGGCGTGAGAAGCAGAAAACCCTGGCCGATGGAGAGGTTGGCGGTATCCCCCTCGAACCAGCTCTCGCCATAGAAGCGGGCGGCTTTCCATTCCGGGTCCGGAACGAGCATCCGTCCGGTTTCCGCCGGCAGCTCGATTCCGGTGGGCTCGTCCAGGTGGAAACGCCTGGCCTCATTGGCGATGGCCCAGACCCCCGCTTCAATGCCGCATGTATAGAAATATACATTACAACTGTCGCGGATGGCGTCGACAATGTTCTCCGGCCCGTGGCCGCTGCGCCGGTGGCAGTGGAAAACACGCCGGCCGACGCGGCGGAAGCCCTCGCAGGTGATGATCCGGTCCTTGTTGACGACCCCCTCGCGCAGGGCGGCCATGGCGGTGAGGAGCTTGAAGGTGGAGCCGGGGGGGTAGAGTCCCTGGATGGCACGGTTGAGCCAGGCGCCCTTTTCGCGGATTTCCCGGTCGACCTCGAAACTGATGAACGGGGAAAGGTCGTTGAGGTCGTAGGCCGGCCGGCTGACAATGGCGAGGACTTCCCCGGTTGCGATTTCAATGGCGACGACAGCCCCGGTCTTGTCTCCCATGGCCTGTTCGGCGACCAATTGCACGTCGATATCGAGGGAGACGGTCAGGTCCGTTCCCTTGCCGGGAATCTCATGCACCACGCGTTCGTACTGGAAACCGCCCGGGTCGACGGTCCAGATCTCCCCCCCGGTCTTCCCCTGAAGCTGTTCATTGAATTCCTTTTCCAGCCCGCTGCGGCCGATCTGCGCCTCGTTGCGGAAGGTGAGGAGGGAATCCCCCGGGAGGCTTCCCTCGGGGAATTCAATGCTGTCGGAAACAAACCCGAGGGTGTGCGCGGCGGCCTCGCCAAATGGATACCAGCGGGCGTTGCCGGAGAGGATCTGGATCGGCGAATCGACCGGGACCTGCTCGATCAGACGGGCATATTCGCCGGGGGTCAGATCCTGCAGGAGAGGGAAGGGCAGCAGCAGGGATTGTGAAAAATGACGCTCAATCTCACCCGAGTCGACTTCCTCGTTTTTTCCCAGGAGGGTGTTGAGCCGGTTCGTGTAGCGTTGAACGACGATCCTGCGGGCCTCGGTGTTCAGGAAATAGCGGTCCTGGTTGAGCCCGAGATCCCGCTGGCGCCGGACCAGGTTGTAATATTCCTCGCGGAACTCCGAGCGCAATTCATTGAGATAGACCACCGCGGAAAAGAGGGGCCGGTTGCCCACCAGCACCCGCCCGTGGCGGTCGTGGATGATGCCCCGCGGCCCGGGCATGAGGATCCGGCGGTAGTTCTGCCGTTCAGCTGCCGCCTCGAAGGCCTCCTGCTGGATCAGCTGGCGGAAGCCGAGGCCGAACACCAGCGACGCCATGCAGATGCCAATAACCAGATAAATCAGGCCGAGGCGGGGATTGGCCTGCCGGTCGGGGCCTTCCGGTCGTCTGGCGTAATGGCGCTTCATGGGATACGGATAGCGATTTTGCAATGGAGAGGTCATTTAACTTACAGCGGACTCATCTGCGCTTCAAGGTCCCAGCCCATGGCGTGGAGCAAATTTTTCTGGAATCTGCACCAGAAGGACGCGCAAAGGAGGACGACAAGGCAACTGAGCAGGATTTCCACCCCGATCCGCTGCCAGAAGAGGGCGTCCAGGAGGAGCGTACGGCTTGTCAGGAGGGTCAGGCCCGTCAGGAGGAGGAGTTGACCGACGGCCGCCACGGTGCGCACATGGAGGGGGTTTTGCCGCCGGATGCGGCGCTGGCACCAGACGAAGAAAAGCCACAGGAGGATGTAGGCGGCGGCGTAGGTGCCCACGGGAACGGGATGGAGGGCATCGGCCAGGAATCCCAGCAGGGCGGTGTAGAGCAGGCTCGAGATCCGCTTCAGGAAAAGCCCGAAGAAAACGACAAGGAGCGCGTCCAGATGGAGGTGGATCGACCAGCCGCTGAGCAGGTTGTTGATTTCCCCAACCGCGAAAAAGAGCAGCAGGTTGGCCCCAAGGAGAATCGCAATGCGTCCGTTGTCACTCATCGGACCGGCTCTTTGTTGCTTCCAAGGGGGATGAGCACGGCGACCTCGCGGATACTTTGCAGGCGTGGATCCAGCAGGACGGCCCCGGTCTGGAAGAGGCCGTCGGGGGAGGGGTCCATGCTGTAGACCCAGCCGAGGGTCAGGCCATCGGGGAAAATTCCCCCAAGGCGGGAGGAAGTGAGCCGCAGCGGATTCTTCAGGGTTGCCACGACATCGGCCGGGACGGTTGCCACCTTGCCCGATGCCGCCTGCAGGCCGGGATTGAGGCCCCCGCGGAATTCCACCGGCCGGTCATCCCCTTCAAAATGAGCCGCCGCCCGGAAGTGCGGGCTGCTGATCAGCTCCACGGTGGCGGTATAGGCGCCGACCGAGGCCACACGACCGACCACTCCCCCGGCGAAGACCACGGCCTGCCCGGGCTCGATCCCGAAATTCACGCCCTTGCGGATGACGAGAGTCTGCCACCATGCCGTGAGGTCGCGCCGGACCACCCGCGCCACCTCGTACCGGTACTCGTCCAGTGAAGGCAGGTTGAAAAAGCCTTCCAGGCGCAAGACCTCGCGTTCCAGGTTGTCTACCTGCTGGTTGCGGAGGGCGTAGGCGGCATTGAGCCGGGCCATGTCGACGCCGGCCTCGATCAGTTCGCCCTTTCCTTGGCTGCGGATGGTCCAGTAGGAGCGCAGGTCCCGCAGGTAGCTCAGGGCGGTCCAGGCCGGGGCTTGGAATTCCTGGAAGATGACCCCGGTCCAGCGTTTGAAAAAGGCCGGGGTGAACCACCAGAGCAGGAGGAGCAGGATGACCAGGAGCAGGGATTTTGCCTGGTAGGTGAGGTTCCGCGGCATTCCCTCAAGCGCGTGTCTTCATCAGCCAATGCAGGTTCTGCAGGACGACCCCGGTGCCATTGGCCACTGCGGACAGGGGATCCTCGGCGACAAACACCGGAAGCCCGGTGGCGTCACTCAGCAGGCGGTCCAGATCGCGGATCAGGGCCCCGCCTCCGGCAAGGACGAAACCGCGGTCGACCAGGTCGGCCGATAGTTCGGGCGGGCAGCGTTCAAGGGCGTTGCGGACCAGTTCCGTGATCGAGTTGATGGTGTCGGCCAGGGCTTCCCGGATTTCCTGCGAGGAGATGTGCAGGGTCTTGGGCAATCCCGCCACGGAGTCCCGCCCCTTGACCTCCATGGTCAGTTCCTCATCCAGCGGGGCGGCCGAGCCGATGCGCATCTTGATTTCCTCGGCGGTGCGTTCCCCGATCATGAGGTTGTAGGCCCGTTTCATGTAGTTGACAATGGCGGCATCCAGCTCGTCCCCGCCGACGCGGATCGATTTCGAATATACCACCCCGGAAAGGGAAATAATGGCCACTTCCGTGGTCCCGCCCCCGATGTCGACAATCATGTTGGCGGTCGGTTCATCAATCGGCAGGCCGACCCCGATGGCCGCCGCCACCGGTTCCTGCAGCAGGCGAACTTCCCGCGCCCCGGCATGGATCGCGCTCTCCTTCACCGCCCGGCGCTCCACCTCGGTGATCCCCGAGGGAACAGCCACCACCACCCGTGGCGGGACAAAGCGCATGGAATTGTTCACCTTCTGGATGAAGTACCGGAGCATGGCCTCGGTGATCTCGAAATCGGCGATGACGCCGTCCTTCATCGGGCGCAAGGCGCTGATGTTCATTGGGGTACGCCCCAGCATCCGCTTTGCCTCAACCCCGACCGCGACCACTTCGCGGGTCTCGTTGTTGATGGCCACCACGGACGGCTCCTGCAGGACCACACCCTTGTCCCGGACATACACCAGGGTGTTCGCCGTTCCCAGATCGATTCCAATATCGTTTGAAAAAATGCCCAGTGCCTTGCCGATCATGAATGCGCTTTCCGTTGAGCCCTCATCTATTCCGTCGAGATTTTGGAATTTTACACAGATGTCAAAACGGAACTTGGACGAAGGACAAAGGACGAAGGACGATCCGGAATCGGGAACGGGACCGGGACCGGGACCGGAATCGGACCGTCTTCAAGGCGAATGTAAGGTTGTCCGGTCCCGATCCCGGTCCCGATTTGAAAGAAGGGGTTGAGGTGTGGGCGGGATTGCCTCATTTTCGCCTTGATGATGGACCACCTCCTGATCATGACGGTCGCCGAAGCTCCAGTCTCCACCGGCTGGATTGACGACTTCGGCGTGGTGCTGGTGGCGGCCGGCCTGGCGGTGGCACTATTCCATCGGCTCCGGTGGCCCGTGATTTTTGGATACATCCTGGCCGGGGTGCTGATCGGGCCCAATCTTTTTGACGCCCCGCTGGTCAAGGACGCGGAGGCCATCCGGCAGATCAGCGAACTGGGGGTCATCTTCCTCCTCTTCTTCATCGGGATGGAATTCGACCTGAAGCGCCTGCAGCGGGTTCTCGGGCCGGCCTTTATGGGCCTTCTCCTGCAGACCCTGTTCATGCTCTATCTGGCCCAGATTCTGGCCCCCTTCCTCGGCTGGAAGCCGACCCCGACCCTGTTTTTCGGAAGCCTGCTGGCGATCAGCTCCTCGATGGTGACCGTCCGGGTGCTGCGGGACAGCGGGCGCCTGCGGGATGGCGCATCGCAGTTCACGATCGGTATTCTCATTCTCGAGGATGTTCTTGCGGTGATCCTGCTGGTCATTCTCACCGGTGTGGCCGTGACCCAATCCTTCGACTGGGACGCCGTATGGCTGGTGACGTTCCTGATGGGAATCTTCGTGCTCATGGTCTTTGTGATCGGGCGGGCCGTGGTCCCCCGGATGCTTCTTGCCGTGTGCGGGGAGGAGAGAGACGCCGAGGCGCTGACCCTGGTCAGCGTGGGGCTGGTCATGGCCGTGAGCCTGCTGGCCCTGCGTCTGGATTTTTCCCCGGCCCTGGGGGCCTTTGTCGCCGGGACGCTGCTCTCCCAGACCCAGGTGGCCCGGATGGTTGAAAAGATGAACCGGAGCCTCCACGACGTCTTCTCCGCCGTTTTCTTCGTTTCCGTGGGGATGCTACTTGAACCGGTCCTGCTGCTGGAGAATCTCCCGGTGATCCTGGGGATCTCGATCCTGATCATTTTCGGGAAGCTCCTTTCCTGCTGGGGCGGGTTATGCCTGGCGGGCCAGAACGGCCGGACGGCTTTTCTCGCTGCCGTGCCCAAGGCGCAAATCGGTGAATTCAGTTTTATCATCGCCAGCCTCGGCAACAGCCTCGGGGTGATGGACCGGCAATTGACCGGCATCGCCTTCGGGGTGGCCCTGGTGACGATTCTCCTGACCCCGCCCATGACAAAGCGGGCCGAAATCCTCTATTTTCACCTGAGCCGGCTGGTGCCCAGGGGACTGCAAAATTCCTTCGAGACCTACCAGAAACTTCTGGAAGGCCTTCTTGTCGGTCTCGGGCGCAGCCTTGTCCTGCGATTGATCCGCCGCCCGGTCGTCCAGATTCTCGTCTACTTCTTCCTGATCACGGGGATCTTCATCAGCGCCTCCTTCGGGGTTTCCTGGTACAACCCCCTGATCGGTCATCTTCCGCTGACCTGGACCTGGAACCTTGGTTACTGGCTGGTTGTCGGGCTGGTTGTCTCGCCCTTCCTCATCGCCATCCTGCGCAACCTCAACGCGATGGCCTACATCCTGACCGACGCGCTCTTCAGTGGTCGCTCCAGCCGTCCGATCTACCAGAACCGGCTTCGCCAGATGATGAGCGTGGCCATCCTCGGGGGCTTTGTTGTGCTTCTTACCCTGACGTTCCTTCTGGTGGCCTCCCCCTACCTGCCGAACAGCGCCCTTGCTGGGATGGCCTTCCTCATCGTGACCGCCGTCGTGGTCTTCTTGCGCAGCCGCCTCATCTTTCTAAACAGCCAGATGGAATACCTCTTCATGGATTCCTTCCGGCAGGAGGTGGCGAGCAGGGAGGAGGTCCGCCGGAAGGAGATCCTGGGCATGATCCAGCAGCAGACCCCCTGGCCGCTGGAAATCGTCGACCTGACGCTTCCGAAACATGCCGCCTGGTCGGGCAAGCGGATCCGCGATCTCGATCTCCGGTCGCGCTTCGGAGTCAATATCCTTGCTCTTGGCCGCGGCTATTCGGTTGTCTATGATCCCTCTCCCGAAGCGGCCCTGTTTTCCGAGGACCGGTTGGTCCTTTCCGGAACCCACGAGGCGGTGGAAAAGGTGCGTGAGGCCATGCAGGCCCAGGTCCGGCCCGAGGACCGGCCCGCCCCGACCCCGGAGCAGTTCCGGATGGAGCGCGTCTACGTCACGCCGAAAAGCGAACTGGACGGCCAGACCCTTGCCGGGGCCCGGGTGCGCGAGCGCTTCGGGGTCACGGTGATCGGGGTTCAACGGGGCGAGGAGCGTATCGCCAACCCCGCACCGGACTTCCTCATGTCCGCCGGAGACGTCCTTATGATCGCCGGACTGCCCGGGAAAATTGAGGCCTTTGCCGCCTCCTTTGGAGAAAAACCGTTGCCAGTTACCGCTTGAACCGCCAGAATTTCATCATGGTAACATTGACCCTAGCCGAAATGCTCCTGCTTCTCGCCCTCGACGACGAGACGGGCAAGCTTCTTCCCCTTCCGGATCGCGCCCTTGATTACGCCCTGGCCGGGGCGATCCTCGCGGACCTCGCGCGCGTGGGACGCATCGAGGTGACCCGCGACGATGTGAAGATTGTCGACGCCAGCCCGGTCCAGTCGGTCCCCGAGGACCTGGGCCTGCTGGACCTCAACCAGGCCAACGTTACCAGCCTGCGCGGAGCCCTGTCCCACCTGGCCGGGGACGCGCACGGCTTGCGCAAGCGGGTCATCGAGCAGTTGGTGGAGAAGGGCATTCTCAAGGAGCAGGACAAGGAGTTTCTCTGGGTCTTTCATTTCAGCCGGTATCCGCTGGCCGATCCGGGCACCGAGAATGCCATCAAACAACGGTTGCGCAACCGGATCCGTTCCAAGGATATTCCCCTTACCGAAAGGGACCATGTCCTGATTTCCCTGATACACGCCTGCCAGCTGGAAAAATTGCTCTTCTCCGAGGAGGAGCTGTCCTACTTCCGGGACCGCATCAAGCAGATCGCCACCACGGACAAGATCGGGCATGCCGTCGAGGACTGCCTCGAGGAGATCCAGAAGGCCATCCTCGAGATCCGGACCTACTCGGGGATGTGATCAAAAATCCAAACCGGGCCCGGGACCGGGACCGGTATCGGACAACCTGCAGTTGGGGTTATCCCCCAAAGTCGGTCCGTTCCCGATCGCGATCCCGATCCCGGTTGCTCCGGATCAATTGGTGGGGCTGTCCGATCGCGAGACCGGGACCGATGCCGATCGCGATGCCGGTTTTTTTGATTCAGCCTTCGCGGTTGCGGATGGAATCGCTGCGCAGCCAGCGCTCGCGGGTCGGGGGCTCCTTGAAGAGGTTTTTTTCGGGGCTGATTCCCCCGGTGACCGAGGCGTAGGACACCTTCCGGAAGGATTTACCCCGCACGCGGTAGCTGTATCCATTTTCCCACCACGTCTTGTCCATGCGCATGAGGCCGGTGGGCATGCGGTCGATGATCACCGTTTCGGACCCGATCCTGTAGGGCTGGCGGTAGTTGAGGATGTGGAAGGTTTTCGCGTCAAACAGGATCTCGATTTGCATTCCGTTGCTCAGCCAGCCGTGAACAACGTACACCTTTTTTCCGGTGAAGGTTTCCCGCCCGCGATAGGCGAAGAGATGGCCGTTCGCGTCGGGGTTCAGGAGGAGATAGGGGAGCATGGCATCCAGCTCGAGGAGCTGCCGGTTGAATCCGGAAAGCCTGGTCGGGTTTTTCCGTTCAGGCAGCACCTCCTGTGTCCAGGCATTTTCCCCGTCGTAACCGCTGAGGACCTTGTAGTCGTCCCCGAGCCAGGTGCGGACGGACTCGGTCAGGATGAGGTCGGGAGCCACGTGGGTGATCTTGAGCCGGTAGTCCACCTTTCCGGCGGATTCCACCAGTTCCCCCGTCAGGGACATGGCCTTCTGCCGGGCAAGGGCGTCCCTGCCGCCGCGCGCCTTGAGGTGCAGGTCAAAGATCTTGCGGCTGGTGGCGTCCGTTTCGGCCGGTTTTACCGATTCCGGCCACGGACCGGAGGGGGTGGCCTGCGGATCTTCCTGAGCCTGAATCCCCGGAAGGGCAAGGGAAAGGAATGCAATTGGAACGAGGCGGATTATTGAGCGCATTTCAGGGGAGGACACTGGGGTAAACCCGGCCCGTATGCAACCGCGAATTCCAAGCACCGGTTCCGCCCGGTTACTTTTCCGGTGGGAGCAGGTCGGTTTCCTGGGCGAAGAACCGGCAGAGGTCATGGATCCAGTCATCCAGTTGCGCCGGGTCCGCCGTGCAGGCCTCGACCGGGTCCTGCAGGACCCGGGCCACGTCCCCGCGCCAGGCCTTGCGGAGCTGGGCCAGCCAATGGGCGCGCACCGCGTATCCCTCGTTGCGGGCGAAGAGAAACAGGGCTTTCAAGAGTACGGCCTCCGGCTTGCGCTTTTCGGAAAGGTTTTCCAGGGCGGTGAGGAGCAGGTTCCAGGCCTCGGGGAAACTTTCCATGTGCTGCAGGTTCCGTTCATAGAAGAGGGCCAGCCGGGATGCCGCCCGGAGGGTGCGAAAATCGCGGGCGATCCCGGGAAATCCGCGTTTCCGCATGAATTCGCGCAGGAAAGCCGGCCGGGCGGGGTCCTTTTGCTCCATGCGAAGCTCCCCCCATTCAAAGAGGTCGGGCAGGGCCGGGGTGCCGCCCGAACTCGTCGCCTTGCGTGCGAGGGCGTACTTCAATCCGGTTTCGCGGAGAAAAAAGGCGAGCAGCAGGTGGTTTTCCCCGGAAGGGGCCTTGCGAAGGAGGCAGGCCTGGTCAGTCAGGAACACGGCGGGATCAACCCGGGTCCCTTTCAAGGGCGACACTCGGATCGGGGATCAGGCTGGCGGTGGCGGAAGGATGCCTCCAGGGAGGGACCACCGCCCCGCCGGAGATGATCAGTTTCATCCCGTCCGCTATGGTCATGTCGAGCTCGTGGACCTGATCCCGCGGCACCATGAGAAGGAATCCGCTGGTCGGGTTCGGGGTGGTGGGAATGAAGACGTTGAGAAGGTCGGCCTCGGTGCGGTGCTGGATTTCCCCCTTTCCCTCGCCGGTCAGGAAGCCCAGCACCCAGACGCCCTTGCGCGGGTATTCCAGCAGGACCGACTTCTGGAAGACCGCCTTTTCCTGCTGCACGAAGGTGTCGCGGATCTGCTTGACGGTGTTGTACACGTTGCGCACCAGCGGGACGTTGTCGACGATCCTCTCGAAGAAGTTGAGCAGCGCCCGGCCGATGAGGCGCTGGGAGAACCATCCCAGCAGGGTGATCAGCACGATGACGATCAGGATGGCGAGGACGTACAGCACGTATTCCATCCAGACGAAGGTGCTCCTTGTGGGGGGGATGAAGAAGAAAAGCAGCTGGCGGGTAGGGACCCCGATCCGCTGTATCAGGAAATTAATGACAAAGATGGTGACTCCCACCGGCGCGAGCAGCAGGAGTCCCGATACGAAGGCGTTGCGCAGATGTCGTAGCATGGTTTTTCCGTTCACTAAATTCAACCGGCGCGCGAAGGGCCGGGATTCCAGGAGGCCTCCAGGATGGCGCCTTTGTTCCGCAGGCTTCCCATGAGCGCGGCCTCGGCCAGGCGCATCCCGGCGCGTCCGCTCTCATTGTCGTCCCGGAGCCCGGCAAGGTGCAGCCAGGCATGGACAAGGTAGAGGGTGAGTTCCTCCCGGAAAGGGGTGCCCGGGCCGGCGCATGCCGCGGCCGCCGCCGGGCAGACGGCGATGTCGCCGGCATGGCCGTCCTCCGGGTCCCCGGGGAAGGTCATCACGTCGGTCAGTTCCGGATCGCCGAAGAAAGCGGAATGAAGGCGTCGGCAACCCACCTCATCGACGAACGCCACCTCGAGGGATCCGGGGGGAACGCGGAAGGCGGGCTCCTCATCTAGCGCCCGGATGCAGGCCTCCAGGGATCCCGGGGAAAGGGAAAGCCGCATGTCCCCGACCACCGCCTCGGTCTTCCTCTTCATGACTCGTTGGGCGGAAAGGGCACTTTCTGTTCCTGGCTTTTTTTCTCCGCGCGGGCACCCTTTCCGTTTCCGCTGCCTTTGCCCTCGTCCGGGTATTCGACCCGGGCGTGCAGCATGTTGAGGAGGGTGAAGGAAAAACTCTCCTTCACCTTCTCGAGCTGCTTGAAGGTCAGCGGGGTGGCATCCAGCTGGCCATCCTGCATGCGGGCCAGGAAGATCTTGTCGATCAGTTCATCGATGCTCTGGGGATTGACTTTCTTCAAGCTGCGGCTGGCCGCCTCCACGCAATCGGCGAGCATGATGATGGCGCTTTCCGCGAACTGGGGGACCGGCCCCTCGTAACGATAGGTGTCCTCGTTGACCCGGTTGAGCTCGATGCGGGGGGCATTCGGATAGATCGACTCGATGACGCTTTCGTTGCGCTGCTGCTCGAGGGCCTTGTAGTAGAAATACTGGATCAGGGAAGTCCCGTGGTGTTGCCGGATGACGTCGATGATGATGCGCGGCAGCCGGTATTCGCGGGCCATCTGGACCCCTTCCTTGACATGGCTCTTGATGACGAGGGCGCTCATGGACGGGTTGCGCTCGATGTGGGGATTGTAGCCGGAGCGTTGGTTCTCCACAAAGTACTCCGGCTTGACGATCTTGCCGATGTCATGAAAGAGCGAGCACACCCGGCACACGAGGGGGTTGGCCTCGATGGAAGCGGCCGCGTTTTCCGAGAGATTGGCGACCATCAGGCTGTGGTGGTACGATCCCGGGGCCTCGATCTGCATTTTCCGCAGGAGCGGGTGGTTGTAATCCGTCAGCTCAAGGAGGGTGATGTCCGTCGTGTATTTGAAAAGCTGTTCGAGGATGGGCAGCAGTCCGACGATGAGGACGCCGGAAATCAGGCCGGTGGTGACGCTGGTCAGCACCTGGTAGAAGACGGTGTCGAGGGCGAGCGAGTCCCTCAGGGCGAAGAGCAGGGCGCCGATGGCCATGACCCCGCCGGAGATCAGGCCGGCGCGGACAAGGGAGGCCCGCAGCTGGATGTTGCGGCAGTAGGTGATGGCCACCAGGCAGACCAGTTGCGAGAGCAGGAGGACGGAGAGGGAATTGCCCTGCATCATGGCGTTCATGGTGCTGATCAAGCCCGCGGAAAGGATTCCCGGTCCCACCCCGACGAGGATGGTGATGACCATGGGCCCGAGGATGATGGGGGCCAGATAGGGAATCAACTGGATGATGACCGGGTTGGATTCCGCGATGATGGTGTCTCCGAGTTCGATCACCCCCCGGATCAGGGCCAGATTGGCGAGAATGATCCCCCCGGAGAGGGAGAAGATCCGGTGGTCGCGGCGAACCTGCTGGCGGGATCCCTTGAGGAAGAAGACCGCCCCAAGGACCAGCAGGAGGGTCAGCAGGGCCCGCTCGAAGAAAAGCGAGTTGAAGCCGAAATCCCCGGACTCCACCTGCCGGAGGGTTTTCCGGTAGGCCTCCAGTTGCTCGTAATCCAGGGCCGTGACCCTGGAGTTGGGCTCGATGATGGTCTGCCCCTCGGCCACGCTGACACGGACCGGCTCCACCGATTCCTGCGCCTGCCGGACCCGTTCACGGGTGCGGGCGGTGTCGAAAACCAGGTTCGGCGACAAGGCCGAGCGCAGGATCCGGTACAGGGCGATGGTGCTTTCCCGCGGGATGTCGAGGGCGGACAACTGGATGCGCAGGGTCCTCAGGCCCTCCTCCTCCGAGAGGATCTGCACTTCCTGCAGGTTGCCAAGCTCGTCCTCGACACTGAAGAGGGTGAGGCGCTGGCCCGAATCCAGATTGAAGGCGTTGTCCTCCTGGTAGACCCCTTTGCGGAAAATCTCCCCGAGAATGATCAGGCCCTCGGTGACGGCCGACTGGCTGCGCCCGGGGCCCAGCTGGTTGTACAGGGTGGCGAGGTCGGAGGGGCGCAGGTTGAAGGGGTTGCCGGCCGCGTATTCGCCGAGAAAGGACTCAACCTCGCTTTCCTGCAGGCGTGCCAGGTCTTCCGGGGTGTTTTCGGGAACTTCCGCATAGGTTGAAAGGTCTCCCATGAGCCGTTCCGCATAGGAGCGGAAATTCCGGTAGGGAGCCATGTCGAGGCGGAAAACCGGGGGGACTTTCTGGCGGACCGCCTCGAGCAGCCGGTTGGTCTCGATCTGGCTGGTGTAGGTGAAGGGGATTTCCGCGGTGATGCGGATCCGGGAGACCTGGTCGCGCTGAACCAGGGGCCCCGCGGAGGACAAGCCGACAAAACAGATCCCGACCGCCAGCAGACCGAACAGCAGGTAAAGCAGGAAACTGATCAGGGCGTGCCGGCTGAAGGCGTCCTGAATGGGCCTTTCGCGTTTGGTGCCCTTCCGGCGTTTGCGCCCCGCCTCGGTCCGTTCCTTGATGGATTTCTTCAATAAGCTCATGCTGGTACCGTTTTCTTCGGTGCCCCCGCAGCGTCTCCGGTCAATCCGGGCTCACTTCCCGGGGGCGGTGGGCTCCGGTTCTGGCTTCGTATCGGGCATAGGCGTCAATGATCTGCTGCACGATGGGATTGCGCACCACATCCTTCCCCTCGAAATAATGGAACGCCACATCGGGGATCTTGACAAGGACCTTTTCGGCCTCCTTGAGGCCCGAATACTTGTGCCGCGGCAGGTCGACCTGCGTCTTGTCCCCGGTGATGACCATGCGGGAACCGTCCCCGAGGCGGGTGAGGAACATCATCATCTGCTCGGGAGTGGAGTTCTGCGCCTCGTCGAGAATGACAAAGGCGTTGGAAAGGGTCCGTCCCCGCATGTAGGCCAGCGGGGCGATCTCGATCCGGGAATTGCGCTCCTCCTTGCGGTCGGCGTCCAGGCCGATCAGACGCCGGCCCTCGACCCGGCCCATCATGTCGTAGATGGCGTCGTAGAGCGGCAGGAGGTAGGGCTGGATCTTCTCGGTCAGGTCCCCCGGCAGGAATCCGAGGGCTTCCCCGGCCTCGACTGCCGGGCGGGTGAGAATGACCCGTTCGACCTTTTCCTCGAGGAGGGCCTGGAGGGCCGCGGCGACGGCCAGGTAGGTCTTGCCGGTCCCGGCCGGGCCGATCCCGAAGACGATGTCGCGCCGGGCGATGGATTGCAGGTAGCGCTTCTGGTTGAGGGACTTGGGGACGACGCTTTTGGCCCGGAGTTCAATCTGGATCGGGTCCCGGAAAATCTCGCGCATTTCCGCGATGGCGCCCGATCCGGCCAGTTGCAGAAGGTTCCGGAAGTCGCTCCGGGCGATCCGCATTCCCTGGCGGCGGGCCATCTCGAGGAGCTGGAAGAACTCCCTGGCCAGGGCCACCGGTTGGGCCTCCCCGGAGATTTTCAGGAAGTCGTCCCGCGCGACCAGTTCCACCGCGAGCAGTTCCTCCGCCTTGGCAAGGTTTTCATCCTGTCCGCCGTACAACTCCGAAAGGAAGCGGGGGCTCTGGAAGACGAGGGTTTCTTCAATCATGCGGAAAAGCCTTGGTCAGGACCTCCCAGGTCTGGTCCAGAGCCTGGGGCAGGGTGCGGGTTTTCCCGATCACCGGGAGAAAGTTGGAATCCCCGTTCCAGCGGGGAACGACGTGTCCGTGCAGGTGTTTCGGAATGCCCGCCCCGCTGGCGCGTCCCAGATTGAAGCCCACATTGAATCCGTCGGGGTTCATCACCTTCTTCAGGGCCTGCTGCGAAAGGATGATCAGGTCCATCAGTTCCAGGCGCTCCTCCGGGTGGAGATCCTCCAGTTCGGGCACTTCACGATAGGGCACCAGCAGAAGATGCCCGGGATTGTAGGGGAAGCGGTTCAATACCAGGTAATGGTGGCGGCCCCGGTGCACGATCAGCGCCTTCCGGTCATCCCCCAGCCTGGGCAGCTCACTGAACGGGCTTTCGATGCCGGCAACCGGGTCGGACGCGGAGGTCACGTAATCCATGCGCCAGTATGCGTGCAGAATATCCATGCGGGACAGGTTGAATCCGTAAAAAAGACAAGGATGCTCCGGCCCTCAGCCCTGTAAAGCATGGAATTCGGGCAGGGTGGCCGGTGCGGTTTCGATTTGGATCCCGATTTCGATTTGGATCCCGATTTCGATTTGGATTTTTTGGAACAGGCAGAGCTTTGCATTTGAGCTTAATCGCCGGATGGTTATAGTTGGCTCCATTATGAAAAAAGTAGGTGTTATCCTCTCCGGATGCGGGGTCTTTGACGGGTCGGAGATCCACGAATCGGTGTTGACCCTGCTGGCCTTGGAAGAGGCCGGCGCGGAGGCGGTGTGCATGGCCCCCGACAAGGACCAGCTGCATGTCATCAACCACCTGACCGGCAGGGAGGAGCCGGGGGAAAAACGCAACATCCTGGTTGAGGCGGCCCGGATCGCCCGGGGAAATATCGAGAACCTTGCATCGGTCAGCGCGGAGGATCTGGACGCCCTTGTCGTGCCCGGAGGCTTTGGCGCGGCCAAGAACCTCAGCCGTTTCGCGGTTGACGGCCCGGAAGGGGAGGTGGATCCCGAGGTGCGCCGCCTCATCGAGGAGATGTTCGCCGCCCGCAAGCCGATCGGGCTGATCTGCATTTCCCCGGCCATTGGCGCCCAGATCCTTGGAAAGACCGGGGTGGAGGTGACGATCGGGACGGACGAGGGAACCGCCGCCGCCATCGAATCCTGCGGGGCCCGGCATTTTCCCTGCGGTGTGACGGAGATCCACATGGACCAGGAACACAAGGTCATCTCGACGCCGGCCTACATGCTCGGGAAAAATATCCTCGAGGTGAGTAAAGGGATTGAAAAACTGGTCCAGACCCTGGTTGATTGGACGAAGTGATACCCGTGAATTGGGGAAGATTGATCCTGTGCGTGATGGTCCTGGCGTGCCTGTTTCCCTGCGGAACAGGGCCGGCCGGATTGTCGGCGCAGATGATGCCGGATGCCCCGATCCAGCATTTCCGCCTCCCCATGTTCGGGGAGAACGGATACAAGCAATGGGAACTGCGCGGCTTGAAGGGGCACTACCACAGTGAAGAGGAGGCCGTGGTGGAAGGCCTCGAGCTGATCGTCTATTCCGGTGATGCGGCGATGTGGGAGGAGAACCGCATCCGCAGCCCGCGGGCCCGGATTTACCTGAAGGATTCCAGCGCGGAGGGGGACTCCTCCCTGTTTGTCACCGGGCCCGGATATGAAATCCAGGGCAGCAACTGGTCCTGGGACGGACCGGAACGGAAAATTGTTGTAAGGGAGGCCGTTCGTGTTTCCTTTGCCGGATCAGTGGACATACTGGACTGACCATGCGCTACCTTCACCTCATCGCAACGGGGATTGTCTTCCTGCTCCCGGCCGGACTGGCCCGGGCGGAGGAGGCCACGGACACCGTCATCACAAGCGACCATCTGGAAATGCAGGGGACCGAGGAGAAGAATTATTTCTACTTTTCCGGGCAGGTGGAGGTGCGTGGCACCAACCTGCACCTCCGTTGCGAGGAGTTGACCGTGGTCTCCCTCCGTGAGGGTCCCGCGGGGGCCACCATCGGCAGTATCGGCGCCATCGAGGAAATCGTCGCCCGCGGTTCCGTGGAGATCAAACAGGCCGGACGCACCGCCCATGCCGGCCGGGCCGAGGTCAATCCCCGCGAAGGGACCGTGATCCTGTCGGAGAATCCGAAAATCCTCGACGGGGAGGTGGCCGTCGAGGGCTACCAGTTTGTCCTCCACAAGGGCGAGAAGAAGTTTGAATCCATTCCGGATCCAAACGCCCCGGCCGGAGAGCCAAGCCGGTCGGTGGTTCGCCTCGGGGCCATGCCGGACCTCGGCTTTGATCAAGTGGAGGAGGCCATTACCGTCGACGATCAAATCGAGGAAGATGCCGGAGGAACGGATGAGCCAGCCCCCTGATCCCTCCCTCCATTCCATTTCCACGGAAGGGCTGGTCAAACGCTACGGCAAGCGGGAGGTGGTCAAGGAAGTGGACCTGCGCGTCGCGGGGGGCGAGATCGTCGGCCTCCTCGGTCCCAACGGGGCCGGTAAGACCACCTCCTTCTATATCATTGTCGGCCTGATCCCCGCCACCGCGGGAAAGGTCTTCCTCAACGGCCGCTCCATCACGAAGCTCCCGATGTTCCGCCGGGCCCGTCTCGGTATCGGCTACCTGCCCCAGGAGCCCTCCGTCTTCCGGAAACTGACCGTCCGCGACAACCTCTCCGCCATCGCCCAGACCCTCTCCGTTTCCCGCGCCCGCCGGCGCGCTCGCGTGGACGAGTTGATGCACGAACTCGGGCTGGAACCGGTGGCCCACCAGCGCGCCTACACCCTTTCCGGCGGGGAGCGACGACGGCTCGAGATCGCCAGGGCCCTCCTCACCGAGCCCCGCTTTCTCCTCATGGATGAACCCTTCAGCGGGGTCGACCCCATCAGCGTCAGCGAAGTCCAGAAAATCGTCCTCGCCCTCAAGGACAAGGGTATCGGCGTTTTGGTGACAGACCATAATGTCCGGGAAACCCTCCGCATCGTCGACCGCGCCTACCTGTTGCACGACGGCAAGGTCCTCGCCGAGGGCGACAGCGCCACCCTTATCCAGGACGCCAACAGCAGGCGTTTTTATCTCGGTGAGGATTTTGCGCTTTAAAACAGGCACCACGCTCCCCATGATTCATCCCAATGCCCCTCAGATCACAGCCCAAGTTAGTCGAGAGCGTGTCGGTCCAGAAACTGATCGATGCCGCCGATGGCGCCCTCCAGCTCAGCCTGCTTTGCGGCGAAAAGGGATTGTCGCGACTGATTCGTGACAAATCCATCAACCGTCCCGCGCTGGCCCTGACCGGGTTCTTCAAGAATTTCGGGGCCAAGCGCATCCAGCTCTTCGGGGCCGGGGAGATGAGCTACATCCGCGAGCTCCCCGCCAGCCGGCAGCTCGAGATCATGAAGCGAATGGTGGACAAGCACGTCCCCTGCATCTTCGTCTCCCGCAACCTTCTCCCGACCCCCTCGATGGAGAAGATGTGCCAGGAAAGCGGAACCCCCCTTTTCCGCACCCCTCTCACCAGCAAGGATCTCGCCGCCCAGACCATGCTTCTGCTGGAGGAACTGTTCGCCCCCAAGGTCACCGAGCACGGTACCCTTATGGACGTCAAGGGCATCGGAACGCTCATCCGGGGTAAAAGCGGTGTCGGCAAGAGCGAGTGCGCCCTCGCCCTGATCGAGCGCGGCCACAGCCTCGTCGCCGACGATCTTGTTTACATCACCCTCCAGAGCGAGCGCCACCTCGTCGGACGCAGCAGCGAGCTCAACCGCGGGTACATGGAGTGCCGCGGACTCGGGATCGTCAATATCAGCGAGCTTTTCGGAATCCGTTCCGTCCGTCTCGAGAAGGAAATCAACCTGGTCATCACCTTCGAGGAATGGAAACTGGGAATGGACGAGGAGCGCACCGGCCTCGAGCACGATACCTTCGAGGTCCTCGGTATCCGCGTTCCCCATATCATCCTTCCGGTTCGTCCCGGCCGCGACCTCGCCCGCCTCGTCGAGGTCGCCGCCATGATCGAGGCCCTCAAGCAGATGGGCCACGACTCCGCACGGGAATTCAACGACCGTCTCATCGCCTTCATGGCCGGAAATCCGCAATGATCCTTTCCCTCCTTCCCCTCCTTTCCCAATCGCCATGCGGTGGGACGCCCCGTCACGGTTTTGCAATGCCATTGTCACAAAAGTTATTCCGGAACGGGATGTTAATAACTTGTGCAGAAGTATGGCTTGAAAAGATTTCACTTCTTGAAAAAACTCCATGCCCTTCAGCCCTGCTTCAAGAGGCTGCCGCTGTTCCTACTCCATCAGCTGTAAATTTTAGAGAGCGCTCCTTCCGCCTCGGTGCATTTATAACCAATTAATTGAAAACGACTTATGAATTCCACTCAGTTTAGTCCAAGCCTTTCGCCTCCGCCCTCTGGAGATTCCCAGATAATTGATAGAGAACAAGTTATTGAAGAGCGGACGCTTTCCGCGGGGACCGGTTTCCCGCAAGGGCAACCGCTGTGAATAATTTGCCCTGGAGAGCGAAGATGGCGAATCCGACTGTAACGCAATCGATCTGGAAGTCCGTACTGGATGAATTCCGCAATACCCTGTCGCGGGACATCTTCACGAACTGGTTCGAGTCGATCCAGGCGGCCTCGGACGAGACGGGGACCCTGGAACTGCGCACGCCGAATGAATTCTCGCGGATCTGGCTGGAGGACAACTATCTGGATTTGATCCGGGCGAAGGCCTCAATGATCGCCGGCGAGGAGGTCATGGTGCGGGTGACGACCCGTGAGGAGGAAAACGGCAACGGGGTGCGGGCCGGCGTGGCGGATCCCGGCACGGACGGAACCGGGCTCCGGGACCGGGTGAGGGAGATGCAGCCGATCCGGCCCACGCAACGCGCGGCCTACCTGAACCCGCGCAACACCTTTGACAATTTCATTGTCGGTCCCAGCAACCAGCTGGCCCATGCGGCGGCGACGGCGGTGGCCCAGTCGCCCGGGACGGCCTACAACCCGCTATTTGTCTATGGGGACACCGGCCTTGGGAAGACGCACCTGATGCACGCCATGGCCCACGCGATCCAGCAGAACAATCCCGAGGCCAAGGTGGTCTACATGTCCTGCGAGAAATTCACCAACAACTTCCTGCGGGCAATCCGGGAAAACTCGCTGGACGGCTTTCGCCGGTTTTACCGCAAGGTGGACGTGCTGTTGATCGACGACATCCAGTTTCTCGAGGGCAAGGAACGGACCCAGGAGGAGTTTTTCCATACCTTCAACGAACTGTTCGAGAGCCAGCGTCAGCTATGCCTTTCCAGCGACCGGCCGGCGAGCGAAATCAACAAGCTGGAGGCCCGCCTGGTGAGTCGCTTTCAGTGGGGCATGGTAACGGACATCCAGCCACCGGACCTGGAGACCCGCACGGCCATCCTCAAGAAGAAGGCGCAATCGATGGGATTCAACCTGCTTCCGGAGGAGGTGCTGGAGTTCCTGGCCAGCCGCATCACCCGCAATGTCCGCCGGCTGGAGGGGGCGCTGATCAAGGTCGGCACCTACGCCCGGCTGATCCATGAACCGGTGACCGTGCGGAAGGCCGAGGACCTGGTGCGGGACATCCTGCAGGAGGAGATCCAGCACCAGATCACCATTGAACGGATCCAGCGCAAGGTGACGGAGATGTACGACCTGCGGATGAGCGACATGCAGAACCGCCGCCGTCCCAGTCATATCGCCTTTCCGCGGCAGGTGGCGATGTACCTGAGCCGCCTGCTGACCCATCATCCCCTCAAGGAGATCGGGGAAGCCTTCGGCGGGCGCGACCACGGCACGGTGATCCATGCGGTGAAGACGGTTGAGAACATGATGGAGCAGGACCAGAAGGTGCGCAGCTCCATCGAGTATCTGATCCGACAGCTGCGCGGGAATCGGCAATAATCGGCAATCAACGGTTGCCTCCTCCGGGAGTTTCTCCACGCTAAGGGCAATGAGCTTGAATGAAGAGCAAACCGCCGCGGTAGCCGGTTGGGTCCGGGAGGGACTCGGCCTGCCGGATATCCAGAAGCGGCTGGAAACGGAGTTCGAGGTGCGGATCACCTACATGGACCTCCGGTTCCTGGTGGACGACCTGGACCTCGAACTTGCCGACACGAGGCCGAAGTTCGACGAGCCGAAAGCCGAGGAGGGGATGGTGCCGGAAAAGCCGGATGGGAAGGTGTCGGTCCGGCTGGACAAGGTAACGCGCCCGGACGCCCTTGTCAGCGGACAGGTCACCTTCAGCGACGGGGTGACCGCGCAGTGGCATCTCGATCAGATGGGCCGGTTGGCCCTCAATCCTTCCCAGCCGGGGTATAAGCCGTCCCAGGAGGACCTGATGGAATTCCAGAGCGAGCTCCGCGAGGCGGTTGAAAAGTCCGGAATGTTTTAAATTCCCGAATGGAGGAGAACACGACCATGGCCATTAAATTCCTGCACACGCGGATTCGCGTCAGCGACCTTGAAAAATCCATTGACTGGTACCGGCAGGCCTGCGGCTTCGAGATATTGAAGCGCAATGACAAGAGTCCCGCCGGCAACCAGATCGTGCATCTGCAGTTGCCGGGAAACGCGCACACCCTGGAGCTCACGTATTCCCCCGGCTACAAGGTGGAGTTTCCGGAGGATCTCATGCACACCTGTATCGGGGTGGATGACCTCATCGGGTACTGTTCCATACTGGAGGAGCGGGGTTTTGATATCTGGCCCTCCGACTGGAAGGAGAAGTTCTCTTCCGGCGGCATGAAGATGGCCTTTCTCACCGATCCGGACGGATACGAGGTGGAGATCCTCGAGAATTAACCAGGCTCACGCCGCTGGCTGAGGCAAGCGCCGTGTGGGACCTGGTTTTGGGTCAGGCCCCGAGGGCGACTTCAATGCGCTGGATGGCGCCGGAGCGCAGGAAGATCTGCCGGCTGAGGTCCTCCGGGAGTTGCCGTTCTGAAAACACGGAAACGCTGCCGTCGGCATGGATGACCCGGAGGGGGTCGGTGGCCCCGCCCGATTGATAAACCACCGGGGTTCCGCAGAAGCAGAAGCCAAGGGAGCCGGTGTCGAGAGGGATATCGGCGAGGCCATTCTCTTCCCGGGGGATCCGGAGGCGTTCCTGCCGGGACAACCGTTCGGCCGGTTCTATCATGGAGGGATCCAGGGAGAGGCAGCCATTCACGACGCGGATGCCCAGTTCATTAAGACGGATGAGGATGTCCTCCTTGACCTGGCCGGTCATGCCCGGCTGCTGGGCCCCCGCGTGGAACGGGGTGTGGGAGTAGGCATCGGTCGGAATGGCCCCGTAGGTGGCCGGATCCTTGTCCACTCCGAGGCCTTCCCGGATTTCCCGGAACGCCTCCAGCAATTGCGCCGCCTCTTCGGGAGCGCATGACTCACGCAGGGAAAGGAAATTTTCCTGCACGGCCAGGGCCAGTTTGGACACCATGTGCCAGTAGATGCTGCCAAGGCCTTCATAGGCAAAGAAGGTGCCCGAGCGTCCGGTGAAGGCATGGTGGTTGAATGCGGTTTCAAAAAGCTCGAGGATCGCCGACCGGTCCTCCCCGGGCACGTCCTTCAGTTCGTTGAGCACGCGGTCGACCTCCTTCGCGTTGTGGAAGGATCCATTGAAAGCGACCCCGCCGGATGGGAGCGGACGGATGATCCGCTGGTCGCCCTTTTCCAACATGGCGCGCAGCAGGGGGATCGCCTCGGCCTTCTTCCGGTCGAGGCGGTTTTTCTCCAGAAATGCGGGGGTGCTCCGGTCCGGATACAGAAGGTAGCTGTTCTGGTCCTCGCGGTAGAGGGGGCTCCGGCGCAGGCTGCGCAGCAGCTGCAACACCTCCCCTGATTCCAGGATGCCCGAACTGAGCACGGACACCTGCCCCTCCAGCATGATGAAGAGCCGCTTGATCCCGACGCCTCCGGATTGGATTTCCAGAAGGTTATAGGAATGCCAGAGCCCGTCGGGCCGTTTGTTTTCCTTCAACGAAAATTCGACGTGCCGCAGCGCGGATTCTAGAAATTCGCGGATTTGATTGCCTTTGATGGCATCCTTTTCACCGGAGAGTCCATTCGCGTAGAGGATGCCGCGGTATGCGGAGGCGGGCCTCCCGAGCCTTTCCATGCGGTCCAGCCGCTCAGCCTCGTCCAGGCTGGCCGGGACTTCCCGGAAAACCTCCAGCTGGGTCCGGAGAAGGTCGGCCAGTTCACTGGAGAGGGGGAAGGTGCCCTCCCGCAGAACCGGTTTGAATTCCTTCAGGAGAAACCGGATATAGCGGGCCACGTAACCGAGGGTGACCACTGATACGCCGAATCCAACCAGCGCATTGTTGGCATCGTTCCATTCCGGGCGCTGGGTGTTCATCCAGATCCCGCCGCCCGGTATGTAATTGGACAGTTTGGCAAGCAAGGGGGTGAGAAGCTTTTCCAGCAGGCTGACGTGGAGGATCCCGCCGTCCTGATCCGGCATCAGCTTGCCGTCATTGCCGATCCGCTGGACGCGCGCGGTGATCCGTTCTTCCCATTCCCGGTCGTAATCGACAGTGTCGCGGGGATTTTTCAGGATCTCCGCAAAGGGGCGGATGCGATAGGGAATCTGCACATAGACAAAGGTGTCCTCATCCAGCAGGCCGGCCAGGCGCCCCGGATGGAAGCGCACCGAGTTCTCCAGGAGGCGCAGGAGGTAGATGATCTGGTGGTCTCCCCAATAACCGATGTTGGCCCAGGGATCGCCCGGCTCGGGAACCTCCCATTCGAATCCGTCCTTGGTCACCCGGTAGGGATTGTATCCGTCCGCCGAGCTGCTGTTCAGGAACCGGCAGACGGCTGCCTCGCAATACTCGGGGTAGGCCTGCAGGAGAGCCTCCCAGTTCTGGAAAATGTCCCGCCAGTTCCCCTGGTAATAGAACCGGGGCGAACCATCCTTTTCCTTGATTTCAATACTGAACCGGTTCCATGGGCGGCTGGGGTCGCCGTGGCGCCGGCTGAAACTCAAGGGAAGGTACTCCCGAAGCAGGCGGACCGCATCCTTTCCGCAAAGGCTGACCGGATGCGTGGCATCCCATGGGTCTTTGCAATGCAGTTCCGTGGTCGGGCCGAGAACCTGCCGCAGGCGCAGGGCCGCCTGACGGTTGAAGTGCTCCACGGTCGCCAGGACGTCCGCGGTGGGCAGTTGGTATCCGGTGGGAAGGGCTCCGCCGCGCATGAGGTTGAAAAGCGTGTTGGAGGTGTGGCGCATGCAGCGGCTTTTGGTGCCGGTGCATTGCAGGCCGTCCGCGGCCGCCAGCATGCCCTGCAGCCGCCTTTCCGTGGCCTCGCAATCCGCCTCGATCCGCTCCTGCAGGGAATCGGGCTTCCGCAGTTCCTCCCGCAGCTCCTCCACTTGCTGCAGGTCCTTCCCCACGTCCGCGCAGATGTACCACGCGGTTTTTTCCCCGGGTTCGAGACGGATCTTCCGGTGGAGCAGGTACGATCCCCGCCGGCCCCGCAGGGAGGTTTCCGCCGGCAACTCCTTCCCTTCAAGAAAATCATCAATGCGGTCCTGCGAGAGGAGAATAGAGCCGGCCGGTTGTCCACATTGCCAGGCCACCGTGGCCCGCAACGCTTCCATCGGTTCCGCAAGGTCCGTCGGCACCGAGCTCAAATGGTAGAGGCCCAGGCCTTCCGGTTCAATCAGTTCGCTTTGCTTGTACGCGTCCCCCAGAATGCTGAACTCGTTCTGGAACCGCTGGGGCAGACCGTCCGGAAGCAGGTTTACCAGCCCGTCCAACAACTCAAGGTCCCGCTCTCCTTCACCGTTGTTCTCCAGCTCCACCCGCCGGACAAAGCCAAAGCGCGCCCCCGGACGCCAGCTCAGACGGAATACCAGCCCGTGCTCCCGGTGCTCCTCCTCCAATTCAATCCGGTTCCCGATGGCGTTCTTGCGCAACCGCCGTGTGACGGCCTTTCCCGGTGCCCCCGGGCCGAAGGGTTCCCAGATCCTTCCCCCGATCCGCACAACGCTGCGGCTCCCGCTCCGCCCCGTCATGTCCAGCAGCTTGTCCTGCGTGTAGTATGGAAACAAGGCATGGTCCGGGTTCACCCGCCCCGCCGTCAAGGCCCCGTTGCTCAGGATGAACAACCAGTGGTCGCTGTCGCTCGCCAGCGTCATCAGGAACGGGGGCATCTGTTCCACCCCGCTGATTTCATACTGGTCCGTCTCCTCCCCTTCCACAATCTTCCCACACGGTAATGAATTTCCGGTTAAGGTGCTATATGGTGCAACCCGGGAGGGCGCGGAGGTCGCGGCTTTACTGTGCTTTGGCGTGATCATCTTCTTCCTTCAGGTTCAGGCGCGGGGAGGGGCGATGGTATCCCCCTCGAGCAAATCGCCATCGACAAGGATATGGCGTCGCGGGGCGGTGGGTTGCTCCAGGCGCCGGAGGAGTTGGTGGATGGCGGAGCGGCCGAGTTCCTCGTAGGGAACCTTGACGGTGGCCACCTGCCGGTTGACTAAAACGGGTGGAATGCCATCGAAGCCGGTGATGGAGACATCATCCGGGATACGGAATCCCATGGACTCCAGGTCGGCAATCAGGCGGTAGGCCTGGTGATCGGCGGCGCACACGACAGCGGTGACCCCGTGGTCGCGGATGAGGCCGGCTGCCTGTTCCGCGCAACCTCCGGGTTCGGCCCGGTCGCATTTGCGGATGTTGATGGCATGGGAGGGGTTGAAATCAAGCCCGCAGCGGTAGAGGGCCTCGACGTAACTGCCAAAGCGGTGCATGACCCATGGAGTGGGGAGATGGTAGGTCCAGGTCAGGAAGGCGATGCGCCGATGGCCCTTCTCATGCAGTTTCCCGACCAGTGCATGGATGGCTTCAGCCTGGTCCACGTCGATGCTGTCGATCAGGTCGTGGCGGTAATTCTCGATGATGGAAACGCACGCTCCCTGGTGGGCGATCTCGTGGGCAAGGCCGTGCTCGATCGGGTGAATGAGCACCGATCCCTTCCATTTGGCGGAGCGGATCCGCTTCGTCAGGCGGCTGGTTCCCTTTTCCCCGGGCTCATGGAAAACCACGTCCAGAATCGAATCCTGAAGCGAACTCCGGTCCGCGATCCCCCTTAGGATTTGCTGGAAGGTTTCCGAGGGTCCACTGAATTGCTTGGGTATGGAGATGACCACCCCCCATACCATCGGTCCGGCGTTCAGCCCCGATGCGTTCTGGTTTCGTTTGATCCTCCCCGAATACCCCATTTTCGCCGCCGCCTCCAGGACCATGGCCTTCGTCTCCGCGTTGATGGCCGGGTGGTTGGCAAGGGAACGCGATACCGTCGTCTGCGACAGCTGCAGCATGCGCGCCAGCTCCTGTTGGTTGATCCTTCCCATGGTCTGTCCAATTGCAATGCGCATCGAAGATTAATGCAATAATATTTTGCATAATTCTCAATGGAGCCCCTGCTTGGACGAGGCTTTTGATGCGGGTTCGAGACGGAAGCCATGGGTGAAATAAGATGCAATTCCAAGCGATCCTATTGACAGCGGGGCGGGGATTTGCACCTTTTTGTAGGAAGATGAACCAAAAGGAAATAGCGGAACGGTTGAACCTGTCGCGAACAACCGTGTCGCGGTGTTTTACAAATCATCCGAAGATAAATCCGGAGACGCGTGCGCGGGTATTCGAGCTGGCGGCGGAGATGGGGTATGAATACTCACCGCCGCGCAATCTGACGGCGGACCGGAACCGGATGGCGAACTCGGTGGCGGTGCTGGCGGGGGTTCCGAGGAACGCGGGCCGGCAGGTGGAAACGGCGCGGGAGGTGCTGGCGGGAATCAGCGAGCGGCTGGCGGCGGAAAAGCTGACGTTGAACGTGCACTATGTGGATCCGGGGGAATTCGACCTGTCGCCGCGGGCCCGACGGATTCTGCCCGGCCTGCGGAACGCGCATTTGCTGGGATTTATCCTTCTGTATCCCTTCAAGGAGGAGTCGGTGGGCAACCTGGTCACGAAATTCCCGACGGTCTGCGTGCTGAACGACTTTGAGGAACTGGACGTGGATTGCGTGGATGTGGACCAGACCAGGGGAATCATCCGGATGGTTCGTCATCTGGTGGAGCTGGGGCACCGGGAGCTGGGATTCCTGAGCTGGAAGTACAAGGTGCCGACTCCCTGGGTGGAGCGCCGTTTCGGGGCCTTTGTGGAAAGCCTGTACCGGTTTCACCTTTCTTTCCGGGAGGACCGGGTGATCAATGTGCATCGGGAGAACCAGATCGAGGTGGAGGAAGTCGAGGCAGCCGCCAGGAGGATGATCGAGGGCGGAGTGACGGGAATCGTCTGCGCGGCGGACCACCAGGCGTATCACCTGGTGCAGGCGCTGCGGGAGAGCGGGATTCGTGTGCCGGAGGACGTCTCGGTGACGGGTTTTGACGGGGAGGAACCGCCTCCGGGGATGGATCAACTGACCACCGTTCGCACCCCGTTCCGGGACATTGGTGTCTCCAGTGTTGTCTCGCTATTGCGCCGGGTGACGCATCCTTCGGCCTCGCGCCGGCACATCCTGGTCTCCGGCCGGCCGCTCATAGGGGCCACGACCGCGGCGCCTCGCAAGTGATTTTTCCTTACCTGATTCAACCATGATACGCATTCCCTTGCTCCTGACCACCGGCCTGCTGACCGCCCTTGCAACCACGGCCTGCACGGCCGACCCGATCCGCGTGGAACTTGTGCGGCTCCACGGCACCCACCTGCTGCTGCGCGACGGCGAGCCGTACTTCATCAAGGGTGCGGGGGGGTCTGCCGACCTGAAATTGCTGGCTGACATGGGCGGCAACTCCCTGCGCACCTGGGGGGACACGGAAGTGGCGTTCCTGGACCGTGCCCATGCCCTCGGGCTGAGCGTATGCGTGGGCTTCTGGATCCAGCACGAGCGGCACGGTTTCGATTATTCGGATGAGGCCGCGGTGGCGGCCGAGATTGAGCGGCATTGCCGGGCCATCGACCGCCTGAAGGAGCATCCGGCGGTGCTGATGTGGGGCATCGGCAACGAAGTGGAGCTCAAGTCGACCAATCCGCGGGTCTGGGACGTCATCGAGGCGGTGGCGGCTTACGCGAAAAAGGTGGATCCGCACCATCCGACGATGACGGTGATCGCCCAGGCCCCGAAGGACGTGGTGGAGCACATCCTGGAGCGCTGCCCCTCCATCGACATCCTCGGGTGCAACGCCTACGGGGGAATCGGCATTCTTGCCGAGGAGGTCCGCGAAGCCGGATGGACGGGACCCTACATCGTGACCGAATGGGGGAATGACGGAAACTGGGAGGCGGAAAAGACGGACTGGGGCGCGGAAATCGAGGTCAGCTCGACGGAAAAGGCGGCCCAGCGTGCGGCCCGCTACGGGATCATCGCGGGGGACCGCACCCATTGTCTCGGGGCCTACGCCTTTCACTGGGGCTGGAAGCAGGAAACGACTCCCACCTGGTTCAATCTGTTCACCGAGGACGGGCGGGCCACGGAATCCGTCGGCCTCCTGCGGTACCTCTGGACCGGCGCCTTTCCCCGGCATACGGCCCCGCAGGTGGCCCGCCTCCAAGTCAACGGGGCCGATCCGGAGGAGAGCGTGAAGGTGGAGGCGGGGGCCTCCCTCGTCGCCGACTTCGAGCTGGTCCGGGGCGAAGCCACGGACCTGAGGGTCCACTGGGACCTGGCCCCGGAAAGCACCGACAAGGGCTTTGGCGGCGACCGGGAGGAGCGGCCCGAGCCGATCCATTTTGACGGGGACCGGCTGTCCCCGACGCACCTCGAGTTCAAGGCCCCGGAGCAGGGTGGGGCGTACCGGCTCTATCTGACCGTCCACGGCCCGGGCAAGACCGTGGCCACCGCCAACTTCCCCTTCTTCGTGAAATAAGAAAAAGGCGGGAGTGGCCTCCCGCCTTTCAAGGCGTTGATTGCCTTTGCCTACCCTGTCTAAAAGGTGACGCCCATGTTGATCTTCCAGGACATGCCCGGGGCGTAGAAGAAGCCGTACTGGTCCTTGTCGTCGAGGAAGTTGTCGACGTTGACCTGGATGAAGGCGTCGTACTTGTCCCGAACCTTCCAGGAGTACTTGGCCATGGCGTTGAGCGTCAGGCGGTCGTCGGTGAAGGCCTTGATGGTGGTGCCGGTCTCGTTCTGTTTCTTCTGCCCGGCGGTCGTGAAGGCGGATGCGAACTCGCGCTTGCTTTCCCATTGGCCGCCGAAGCCGATTTCAAGTCCGCTCAGCCGGGTATCCTCGAGGAAGGTGTAGTGGATCCACCACGACACAACATCCTCGGGGGTGTCGTCGAGGGATTCGCCCTTGCCCCAGCCGATGCCGGTCCATGTGGAGGTGTCCTTGCTGGGCATTCCTTCCCCCTCGCCGCCCGGATAGACCAGCTCGGCCGGCACGCCGGCGAGTCCCCAGTTGTTGTTCGGGAAATACCACATCGCCCAGCGGTCCCAGTTGCCCTCGGCATAGGGATACTCGACGAACTGCCCCGGGTCGAGGACCTCGCGCTCCACGTGGGAATAATTGAGGATGACCTGGAGGTTATCAAGCGGGGAAAGGATGATCTGGGCCTCCCAGCCGTTGGATTCGTCGGAGATCGTCTGGAAGTAACTGCCTTCCGTCGTTCCGGAAAGGTCCTCGGCGGCGGTGTTGACCTCGTCGTCATCGAATCCCCCGTAGAGGAATCCCGGCCACGGATCAAGGTCCTTGCCGGGCTCGTCAAAGGGGACCTCAAAGGCTTCCTTGAGGGCATTGAAGACGGCGTCGAGATAGGCCGCTCCCTGGGGCGTGGAGGCGTTCACGTAGTATGGCCCGCCTTCATCCAACTGGTAGATGGCGTCCACGCCAGCGGCAATGGCTGCGTTCCACTCGTCCAAAGCGGCGGCATGGTAGCGGTTGTAATCGGGGTTGTAGTCGGGGCTGTCGGGGTCGGGACTGCCCACCCCTTTAATGCCGGTGTTCCACTCGTCGAGACGGTAGACGATGTCATCCTCCGGGCGGAAATTTCCTCGGATCGGGGCGGGCGCCCACCAGTAGGAGAACGGAAGACCCTCCCGCCGGATCTTGAACTTGCTGATCGTTCCGGCGATCCGTCCGTCCAGGACGTTGAACTTGATTCCAAATTCCTCGGCGTCGGCGACGGTTGATTCGAGCGCGTTGCCGAGGCCGTCACGCTGGCCGTCGAAATTCGGCTCGACCCCCTCCGACTTGAGGGCGAAGACGGAAAACCCGTCGATGACCTCAAAGCTGACGCCGTATTGATTGGTCCGCTTGCGGACGGTCGTGTCCGGGAAGATCGTCGGGCGGCCGAAACCCTCTTCGAGGATGGCCTTGCTGTACCCGTCCTCGTTGGTCGTCTTGTCCTCGCGCATGCCGGCCACGAGGAAGAGCCGGTCGTTCAGATACCGTCCGGAGTAGACGATGTATTTGCCCACGTTGCTGGAGGTGTTGCCGCTCAGGTTGTTCGCCTTGAAGGGGATTTCGAACCCGTCTTCAGCCGGGCCAAAACGCAGGTAGCTTTCATCTGTCGGATCCTTGAAATAGTAGTTTTCCTCGTCCGGGCTGTCGGTGTTCCCCAGATCCGTCCGTTCGTACTTCTGGTTTTCCATGGAGTAGCCGAGGAGGAAATTATGCTCCGACTCGAGCCACTTGTTGCCCTCGGCGATCCGCCTGCTGAAAGTCAGCTCATGCCGGTGCTGCAGCCAGTCGGTTTCCTCCCGCGCACCGTTCCAATTGTACTGGAAAACCTTGTCGTAAACAGGAACAAGCGTGTCGCTGGAGCTGCCGTCGATGATCTGGCGGGCGAGGAACCCGCGCCCGGCGGCCTCCATTTCATCCAGGATGGCCACGGCCCGCGGGGTCGCGTTGGCCGACAGGCCGCCGAACACATCGCGGAAATTGAACTTCACATTCGAGACATTGATCCCGCCCTGGTAATACATGTTGTCAGCGAGCCTGACCTCCATGGAGACGCTGGTGTTCCACGATTCGGTGTCGAGGAAGGTGTCCGGTCCCGACCAGCGGAAGGTGCGCGGGTCCCGCGTGAGGTCGATTCTGCCGTTGCCGTTCAGGTCTTCGCCCTCATCCAGGATCTGGTTGGCGTTCTTGTCCTCCGAGAATTCAAGGAACCCGAAAGTAAGCAGCCGGTCCGCCTGGGTGATGTTGATGCCTTCGATGGAGGGCGTGCGTACGCTCTTGAAGCTGATCGCGTCCTCGTCGGCCTTGCCGTATTCGTAATCCAGGGTCAGCTTGATGCGGTCCCAGAATTTCCACTGGATCACCGGTGATATGAAAACGTGCTCCCGGGTGTTGAGATCCGTCCAGTCGTCCGAGTCCTCGTAGGCCATTGTCAGGCGGTACCCGAGGTGGTCCTCAATGATCGGACCCGTCGAGTCGATCGAGGCCCGCTTGAAGTTGTCCGAGCCGTAACTCACGTTCACCTGCTGCTGGAATTCAGGCAGCGGGGTCTTGGTCAGGTAATTGACCACCCCGCCGAAGTTGCCGACCCCGTAGAGCAGCGCGCTGGGACCGCGGATCACCTCGATTCGGTCGATGTTCACGGTGTCCGTGGCGTGCTGCCGACGGAAGCCGTTGCGCAGCGTGTTCTGCAGGGTGAATCCGCGGATCTTGAAGGATGAATCCCCCTTGTCGCCGGTCACCCCTTCCGGGTTGTTCACATTCCCAATGTCCCCGATCGATCCGTAGGCGTCGTTTTGCGACTGCAGCAGGACCCCCGCGCTGTAGCGCAACGAATCCCGCAGGTCTGTCGCCCCCGTGTCCTCGATGAATTCCGAGGTCACCACCTCGATCGTCAGCGGAATCTCCTGGATCGGCACGCTGATCCGTGATCCCGAAATCGTGTTTGAGGCGTAATAGCCCTTGTCCCCGCTGGTTGATACCTCGAAGGGCGACAGCTCGAACACTTCCATGTCCGCCTGCTCGTTCCCGTCCGTTTGCCCGTGCAGAACCACCGCTCCGAAAATCAGCAGCCCGCCCAGTGAGAATGCATTCCGTGTGTGCATAAAACCTGTCTCTTTCATTCGCTTCGTGGGTTTAGGAGTTCGTTCCTAGGCTCCTCCCGGGAACCCGGCCTGTCAACGAAAAATTGCATTATTGTGCATATTAAAAGGGATAAAGAAAAAGGGGGCCGGCAACCGGGAAGGTTGCGGGCCCCCGAAGAAGGAGAGGAGGGCGGGCTCAGGGAGCGGGGACGAAGGCCCAGCCGCCGCCATCGGCGGGGATGTAGAGGTACTTTTCGGTTTTGACGACCCAGATCCAGGGATCGTGGGTGACATTGACGGTACCCATCCAGTTGCCGGTCTGTGCCCAGCCGTTTTCGTCAACCTCATAGCCGTTCCAGAGGACGGGCTCGGAGCCGCCCTCGATGAAGGCCTCGATATCCTGGAAGTAGAGTTCGCCCATCCCGAAGGAGGAACCGTTCCACTCGCCGGTGACTTCGAACCCGATCTGGACGACCTGGAAGCTGTCATCGAGGGCGAGGTCGGGGAAGGTGGTGCGGAGCTCGAAATCGGAGAGGGTTTCGGTGGCGTTGAAGAAGCGGGACTCCACTTCCTTGAGCTGGAATTCCCATCCGAGGTCATTGTATCCGAGGAACTTGATGAAGGCGCGTGCGACGACGTCGGTCCGGGTTTTGGTGGCGGAAACCTTGCCCTTGAAGACGATGGTGTCGTCGGTTTCGAAGAGCTCGTTGGGGGTGGCTCCACCCGCTGGGCCGGCACCGAACTCATGGAACATGTAGGTCTCGATGCGGTCGGCGTCCTGGTCGTCCCAGTTGGTGAAGACCCATCCGTCGCCTTCCGGGGCGAGACGGTCGTCAAAGGCGTAGGAATCCGGGGCCTGGACGAATTCAATCCACGTATCGGCGGGTTTGAAGCGGTTGGCCCCGAAGATCCAGCCTTCGAAAGCGGCTTCGGCCGGGTACCCGTCAAAGGTGGTATTGGTGAGGAGGGGGGTATTGGAAAACGCCATGGAACCCGTCAACAGGGCCAGGGCGCTCAGGGTTGTGATTTTCTTATACATAGCAGGTATTTCTTTGGATTGTGATTTGTTGTAATTCATGGTTTTGGGAAAAAGATCCACTGGTCGTCGGTGCGGAAGGTCTCCTCGAGGGCGGCGCTCATGTAGAGGAACCGCTGCAGATCGTAGGAGTAGATCCAGGGTGCGCCGGCGACGTTGATGGGGCCGAGCCAGGAGTCGGTCTGGGCGTTGCCGGCCTCGTCGACGGGCAATCCCTTCCAGGTTTCGCCGGAGGACGGGGCGAAGACGCGGACGTAGTCCACTTCCATGCGCTGCGGCCAGACGCCGTCCTTGTCGACGCCGGTTGTGCCGTAGGGCGAGTCATCCGGGTAAAGGGTGGAATTGAAGTGCCCGCCCCAGTTGCCGCCGATGGCGATGTTGAGGATCAGATGGAAGGGCTGGTCAAAGGGCCACCACTGCCAGATGTCTTCCGGGGGAGGCGGGTTCCGGGAGGGCAGCAGGGGGTCCCGCTCCAGGACAAAATAGGGAACGCCGTCCACTTCCCATTCAATGCGCCCGTCGGTCCAGTTGATGGCGTAGACGCGGAATTCCGTGGAAGCGTCGGCAAAGTAGGCGCTCTCCCCGATCCCGGTATTCTCCATGCCGTTGCGTTTGTGCGTGTGGACCGTCCCATGGATGTTGGGAAGCTCCGGATCCCCGGCCAGCGCCTTGAACAGCGGGTCCTCCTCGTAGCCGACATGCTCCATGATGTCGATTTCCCCGTTGTCCGGCCATCCGCCGTCGCCGTACACACCGTTTTCCGGAAGCATCCAGATCGCCGACCAGGTGCCGGTCTCACTGGGAACCTTCGCCCGGATCTCCATCCGCCCGTATTTCCAGGAAGCCTTCCCCTGCGTGGTCAGACGCGCCGAGGTGTAACGCGGGGTCCGGGAATCAAATACCTGCCGGACCTCGATGACCAGTTTTCCGTCCTCCACGCGCGAATTCTCCAGGCTGTCCGTGTAGGTCTGGTCCTCGTTGTTGCCCCAGCCCCCGGCCCCCACCTGGTGGGTCCACTTCGCCGGGTCCGGCGCGCCGCTGTATTCAAATTCGTCCGACCACACCAGCTCCATCCCCGCCGGAATCGATGATTCCAGCGCGAGGGGAGTGGCCAGCAGGGCCGCGATCAGGGGTCTCAGGGTTCGGGGGCTCATCAGAAAGAATGCAGATTTATGCAGGGAATTATTGCATTAAGTTGCATCTTGTTAGTCTATTCGTCAACCGGAAAGTTCCGATTTTTTGCAGAAAAAAAGGGGCCTGCCGCGCGGGAGAGCGGGCAGGCCCCGGAAAGGCGTGGCAGTCGTGCGACTGCCGGAGCCTAAGGTGGATTTAAAGGGAAGCGGAGATCACGGGGCCGGATCGGCGGCGATGAGGGAGATTGGACCATTGATGGTCATCTCTCCGGTCCCACCGAGACTGGTCGGGGTATTGATGAGATTCCGGAAGACAATCTGAATAATATTCAGGCCGGCGGAGGGTGCGGTGACGGTGATGCTGAAGGTGCCGTCAGCATTCATGATGGTTCCGTCGGAACCGTCGGTGTCCACCACGGAGATATCCGATATGTAGATGGTTTCCGCTCCCACACCATAGTTGGGGCTGGTGAGGAACTGCACCCCGATTTGTCCCACATTACCACCGGAGTAGGCTTCCGTTACATCAACTTCACCGGTCAGGGTAAGGACCTGGCCATAGAGGTTGTAGGTCGGCGACACCCCATCGGAGTTATCGGGCGTAAAGAAGTTCTGCTGGAAGCTGGCTTCCCCGGAGTTGGTGGCATTGACTCCGAATCTCACGACACCATTGCCGAGGTTGCTGACCGGACCATCGGCAAATGGAATGGCGCCACCTGTCCAGGAGGCGAACAACTCCCATTCGTCCAGTCCCCCGAGGCCTTCACTGAAATCGCCATTGCGGATGACCTCACCGGTCAGGCCGGGGAAGTCGATGGTACGGTTGGCCACTGCGGAAAGGTTGGTAATAACCATTTCCCCGGCTGTTCCTTCAATGCCGGTGTTGCGGAAACCGACCCGAACTGCGTTCAGGTTGATGTCACCGACATTCACGGCAATTGTGAAGTCTCCGGTTGTGGTGTCCATGAGGGTCCCGTCGCTGAAGTCCGTATCGTCAACATTAATGTCGACCGCCTTTTCTGTAGCGATATTGAAACTGAGGCCGAGCAACTGGACAACCACCTCACCCTTATTGCCGCTGGCAAATGGTTCGAGGGTATCATTGACGTTCCCCGTGAAGGTCAGGGACTTTCCCCGGAGGTTGACGGTGGGCCGGATCCCGAGGGAATTTTCCGGAGCCCAGAAGTTCTGGTAGACCGTCACAACCTGGTCGGCACCGGCATAGTTTGGATCGTCCAAAGCCAGTTGATCATTCATGCCAAAGGTGGCGGTGCCGGGCGTGGTGACCACGAACGGGGCGTCACAAATGCCCCAGGCGGAATTGATATCGCCCTCGCCGGCCTTCGTGAAGGTGGCGTAAGCTTCCCAGCCACTGGTGTTCGGGCATTCGGCCGGTAGACCGCTGTCAAGGGTGCCGTTGACGAGGATTTCACCGGCAGCCGCAGCGGGGCGGGTCAGTGGGTTGGACTCAACAAGGTAGAAGGACTTTTCCCCACTTGCAGGGGCCGCGCCCGGAATGACCATGGTTTTCGGGTCGCCGCTGCCGCCCACAAGAACATCGGGGACGGAAACAAAGCCGGACAGACCGGACGAGGTGAGCGCGGTATAATCAAAGCCATACGTTGTGTCGAAGGTGAGCTCGAGATCGGCTCCATTCACCGCAACATCCACCGGGAATGGCGGGGCCGCGGCCTCGGTCTTGGTGATGGTTACATCATCGACGTGGACCGGGCCTTCCGACGATCCCGAAGGATCCAGGTAGAGAGCCAATATCTGTACCTTGACCGTGCCTGGAGGCGCGGTTCCCCGGGCCGTCATTTCGTGCCAGGTTTCCGCGGCAATGCCACTGTCAAGGAAGGGCACCGACTCAATTCCGGGATTCGATCCCGTCAGCGGGTTGCCGATCAATTCCGGATCAGTCGTCAGCGGATCAATTTCACCCGCCGCGTCAAACCAGACGATCTTGTAGCCGGCGTAGTTGGCCGTCAGCGCCGTCGGGGCCAGCATGAATCCGTTCACTTCCCAGACTTCACCTTCCGCAGCATCGAATTCCTGGAAAATCACCGGAACAGACCAGCTCCCGGTGGACGTCATGATGAGCGAGTTCAGGCCGCTCTTGGCGTAGGTGGTCGAATCAACGGTGAATGTGCCCTGGGGGGTGGAATCTTCCCATGGAAGGATGTCCGTGGTGCTGTCCTCGAATCCGCCATTGTTGGTGGCCGGGCTGACGAGGACCGTGGTCTGCCCATGGGCCGTGCCCATGAAGAACCCGAACGCCGCTGCCGCGGCCGCCAGGGTGAGGTGTTTCGTGCGGAGTGTCTTTCTTAATCTCATTTGCTTTGTTGATTAGGGGTTTTGTCCTGAAATGATCCATACCCTTCTATGGGTATCCAATCGGTAAGATTGCATAGACCTGCATATCAAGGCAAGTAAAAATGCACTTTAATGCAATTTTTTACAGTGGAGCCCCCTTCCCAAGTGAATTCCGGGGTATTCAATTTGATTAACGGCGGGCAGCCCGGGAAAAGGGAAGGCGGAGTAGAAAAAGCCGAATTTTAATGAATAATACCGGTTCCACGTGGCTTTGCCTAAGTATCGCTATCGGGATTGGGATAGTGATGATTTATGCATATCCATCTGGAGATGTTATAATACCATGGTTTTCCGGATTGTCCGCGCCCTCACCGGACCTTGAAAGAACCTCGGAGGAGGTGGCTCAGGCCTCTCCGCGGCGGGTCTCGAGCTCGGCACGGACCTGGCGGGCTTTTTCCTCGGTGATGGGGTAGGAGGCGACGACCCAGATGGCGATAATGGAGGCGATGATGGGGACGGCGACGTCAAAGAGCCGCATCAGGAAGAGGGTCTGGGCGGGCTGGTTGCCCTCGTTGGCGACATCGAAGCCGGTGGCGTTGAGGAGGAAACCGGAGACGCCGAGGGCGAGGGCCATGCCCAGCTTGACGACCCACCAGAAGATGGAGCCGAACATGCCCTCGCGCCGGTGGCCGGTTTTCAGTTCATCGAGGTCGCAGACATCGGCGACCATGGATCCCATGAGGGTGAAGAGGCCCCCGAGGCCGAAGGCGATGAAGGGGGTCGAGGCGAGGAGCAGCAGGGGCGTGGTCTGGCTGTAGCAGAAGAACTTCAGGGCATAGCCGAAAATGGAGATGCCCACGGCCAGGAAGAAGGCGCGCCGCTTGCCCAACCGGGTGGACACCCAGGTGACGATCGGGATGACGCAGAAGGTGGCGATGGCCGAGGCGGTCCCGTTCCAGCCGATGAGCTGTGCGCCGAGGTCCATGTCCCCGCCGTAGACGTAGTAGATGATGACGTAGGAGGAAAAGGAGGAGACCAGCATGAAGCCGTTGAAGACGAGGAAGGTGCTGATGCAGAGCTTCAGGAAGGGAGGGAACTTGATGGTGATGAGGAAGCCCTTGAAAAAGGAGCTGAGGTTTTTCATCAACCCCTGGAGAAGGGTCGCGGTTCCCGCGGCCGCCTCCTCCTTCTCGGCGATGGCCTTCATTCGTTCGCGGCAGAAAATCGCCGGAATGATGCCGACCAGTATGGCAAAGACGCCGACCGCGATGGCCAGCCCGCGGGCCCCGGCCACCGAGTCCTCGAAGAGCCGGTCGTCCTCCATGATCTTGTAGAACCAGGGCGCCGCCACCCAGGCGAACTGCCCCATGAAGTTCGCCACCCCCATCAGGCGGGTCCGCTCGTTGTAGTCCGGGGTCATCTCGTATCCAAGCGCCACCCAGGGGGTCGCGAAGACCGTGTAGGCCAGGTAGAACAGGATCGATCCAAACAGGAAAAACCAGAAGTAGAAGGCCTGGCTGTGCCCCGCCGGAAGCTGCCACAAGAGGGCAAACAAGATCCCCGCCGTGATCGCCCCAACGAAAATGTACGGGCGTCGCCGCCCCCACCGTGAGCGCGTGTGGTCCGAAATGTACCCCATCAGCGGGTCCGTCAGCGCGTCCGTCAGCCGCGGCAGCGCCATCAGCGTCCCCACCACCGCCGGGTTGATCCCCAGCCCGAGGTTCAGCACGATCGCCATCACCCCGATCGCCGCCCCCAGCAGGTTGTTCACCAGCGCCCCCAGCCCGTAGGCCAGCCGCTGCCCCATCGGAATCCGGTCCCGCGCCAGGGTTCCATGTCTCTCAGCGGTTTTCATTTAATCCTGCATAAAAATGCATTTACGTTGCCTTGCGTCCTTGGGAGTGTCAAGGATGTAGCCCACTTTATCAAAACATGGATTTATTGAATAATGTGCAACACGATGCAATACAAAATGCTGGCCGGCCTCTTTTTCTGGGGAACCGTGGGCCTGCCGGCGGGCCCGGAGGGTGAAGTGGCAGCGATGGAACCGGGCACGCAGGTGAAGGTGTACCAGACGAGCCGGGCAGGGGACCGGCTCCGGGAGATGGGGATCCCGGCCCCGGTTTCCGAAGAGGGCACCGGCATCCGGTTGGCGATCGATCCAGGACGGACCTACCAGACCCTGCTTGGAATCGGGGGATCCTTCACGGAATCCGGGGCGCAGGTGCTCCATGAACTCTCGGAAAGGCGCCGGGCGGAAGTGCTGGAAGCCTGCTTTTCCCCGGAGGGAGCGCACTACTCGATGACGCGGATCCATATCGCCAGCTGTGATTTTTCGGTACGCAACCACACCTACGCCCCGGTGGCCGGGGACCTTGAACTGGAGCACTTTTCCATCGAGCCGGACCGGACCTGGCTGCTTCCGATGATCAAGGCGGCGCAGGCGGTGGAGGGGGCGGACTTCCGGATCCTGGCCTCCCCCTGGACCGCTCCGCCCTGGATGAAGGACAACCAGACCTGGAACGGTGGGAAGCTGCTGGAGGAGTATTACCCCCTCTTCGCGGATTACCTCATCCGCTACATTAAAGCCTACCGCGCCGAGGATATCCCCATCTGGGGGATCACGCCGATGAACGAACCGCTTGGCAACGGGGCCAATTGGGAGAGCACCCACTTCACCCCGGTTGAAATGCGGGGCTTCATCAAGGATCATCTCGGGCCCGCCTTTCAAAAGGCCGGTCTCGACACCCTGATCTGGATTTACGACCAGAACCGGGGAGAGGAATTGAAGGACTGGACGGAGACGATCCTGGGGGATCCGGAAAGTGCCCGTTTCGTTGCCGGAACCGCCGTCCACTGGTATGACAGCACGATCCATTCCCACACCGGGGCCCTCGACTCCGTGCACCGGAAATTCCCTGACAAGCAGCTCATTCATTCGGAGGGCTGCATTGACGCCATGGGCGACGACGAACCGATCGGGGCCTGGCTGGAGGATGACTGGTACTGGCGGCCGGAAGCCACGGACTGGGGCTACCTCTGGGCCCCCGGTGAGGATAAGGAGCGGCATCCCCCCTACCGGCCTTTTCATCGCTATGCACGCGATCTCATCGAGGGCCTCAACCACCATTTCACCGCCTGGATCGACTGGAACCTTCTCCTCAATACCCGCGGCGGGCCCAACCATGCCCGCAATTACTGCCTGGCCCCCATCCTTGTCGACAGCGGGCGCGACCTTGTCCATTACACCCCGCTTTACTACGCCATCGCCCATTTCAGCACATTCATCCGGCCCGGGGCCCGGCGGGTCCACCTCGATGGGGCCAATGAAGAGTTTCTCGCCACCGCCTTCCTCAATCCCGACCGCTCTCTCGTCGTCGTTGTCTTTAATCCATCGGAAAAGGATTCCCGCTACTCCCTGCACTTGTCCGGGCGCTCCCTTCCCGTCACGATCCCGATCCCTCCCCAAGCCCTCCAAACCCTCCGTATCCCCCCCCATAATCGGGACCGGATCGGGACCGGGTCGCCTTGAAGGAGGTCCGTTCCCGGTCCCGGTCCCGATTTTTGGGAACGAGTCTCAATAAGGAGTTGACGCCGGCCCTCCCCTGACCGATGGTGTAGGATTATGGAGTCAGTCGTGCAACTGAAGGATATGCAGCCCGGGCAGCGCGGGGTGGTGGCGACCTTCACCGCGGAGGAGCGGGAGCGCCTGCGGCTGATGGAAATGGGCCTGTTGCCGGGAACGGAAGTGCGCTTTGTGCGCCGGGCTCCGTTGGGCGATCCCCTCGAGGTGGAGGTGCGCGGTTTCCATCTATCCCTTCGCGCGAGGGAAGCGGCCAGCATCGGGATTTCAATCGTCTGATTCCTTGAAGAGCGAGCCGCCATTCGTGCCCCTGGTCGGGAATCCCAACTCCGGGAAGACGACCCTGTTCAACGCCCTGACGGGGATGCGGCAGAAGGTGGGCAATTATCCGGGGGTCACGGTGGAATGGAAGGAGGGGATTGCCTATTCGCAGCACGGGCACCCGATCCGGATCCTGGACCTGCCGGGAAGCTACAGCCTGAATGCCCGTTCGCCCGATGAAAAAATCCTTGTCGAGGGCCTGCTGGGCCGGATTCCCGTTTTACCGGAGCCGACCGCGGTGATCTGTTGTGTGGATGCGAGCAACCTGGAGCGGAACCTGTACCTGGCCACGCAGGTGATCGAGCTGGGGCTGCCGGTCGTGGTGGCCCTGAACATGATGGATGTGGCCAGGCGCCGCGGGATGCGGATTGATGTCGAGAACCTGCAAAGGCGCCTGGGCGTGCCGGTGATTCCCTGCGAAGCCTCGCGTGGGAAGGGGATCATGGAGTTGCGGCTTGCCCTCAGCCAGCACCCGCTGCCGGTATCGACCCTGAAAATGCCGAAACCGGCCCTCATCACCGAGGCGGTGGACGATGTTCTTCCCGTCCTGCAGCACCGGAATGACCGCGATTCGGTCCTGGCGCGCGCGGAGGCCCGGCTCCTGCTTTCCTCGGACGAGGATCCCGGCCTTGGGGGCCCGGTCTGGACCCGCGTGCGCCTCTGGCAACAGCGCTTCGACCGGGAAATGCCCGGCTGGCGGAGTGAATGGATCACCTCGCGGTATGCCTGGATCGGCGAGCTGGTCCGGGAATCCGTGAAGCGGTTCAATCCCAACAAACCAAGCCTCAGCGAACGGGCGGACAATATCCTGCTCCATCCCTGGATCGGGTTTCCGGTTCTTGCCCTTGTGATGGGGGTGCTCTTCTACAGCATCTTCACCCTGGCGGTTCCGTTCATGGACGGGCTGGACACCCTGATCGCCTGGCTCGGGCAGCAGGCCGGCGCCATGCTGCCGGATGGGCAGCTGCGCAACCTGGTTGTCGACGGGGTCTTCGGTGGCGTCGGCGGGGTCCTGGTTTTCCTTCCGCAGATCCTTTTCCTCTTTTTCTTCATCGCCCTGCTGGAATCGACGGGCTACATGGCGCGGGCCGCCTTTATTTTGGACCGCCTGATGAGCAAGGTCGGGCTGCACGGGCGCTCCTTCATCCCTCTTCTCAGCTCCTATGCCTGCGCGGTGCCGGGGATCATGGCGACAAGGACCATCGAGTCGCCCAAGGACCGGCTGGTGACCATCCTGGTGGCCCCTTTCATGACCTGCTCGGCCCGTCTGCCGGTGTATCTGGTCATGATCGCCGCCATGCTCCCCAACGAGACCGGTCACGCCCTGGCCAAGAGCCTGATCCTCCTGATGCTGTATTTTCTGGGAACGGTGGTGGCTCTCGGGTTTGCCTGGTTCTTCCGGCGGACCCTTTTGCGCGGTCCCAGCCCCAATATGATCATGGAGCTGCCCCCGTACCGCATGCCGCGATGGCAAAGCATCTTTCATGAAATGCTGGACCGCGCCTGGCTGTTCCTCAAACGGGCAGGGACCATCATCTTCGCGCTGTCGATCCTGCTCTGGTTCCTCATGAATTACCCCCAGGTGGCCGATGAAGGGCCGGAGCCGGTTACCGCACCGGTGGCCACCGAGGTGGAAACAGCTGCCATGGAGCCCTCGCTGGAACAGAGCTTTGCCGGCCGCATGGGCCATGCCCTCGAACCCGTCTTCGCCCCGCTCGGGTATGACTGGCGCATCACCCTCGGGATCCTTTCCTCCTTTGCCGCCCGGGAAGTGTTTATTTCCACCATGGCCATCATTTACCGGGTCGACGAGGAGGCGGAGGATTCCCTCGTGGCGGCCTTCCAGAACGCTAAACGGGCTGACGGGTCGCCTCTTTTCACACCCCTGACCTGCCTCAGTGTGCTCATGTTTTTCGTCTTCGCCCTCCAGTGCATCAGCACCGTGGCGGTCGTTCGCCGTGAAACCCAGTCCTGGCGCTGGCCCCTTTTCCAGTTCGCCTATATGTTTGCTTTTGCGTGGGCCATGGCCTTTGTTGTTTACCAGGGAGGCAAACTTCTCGGCTACACCTGATTCATTCCCATGCCCTTTTCCCTCGAACATCTCATCATCTATGGAATCGTCCTCGTGGTCCTCCTGTACCTCGGGCGCCGCTTCCTGTGCACCCTGCGCACCAGAGGGAAATGCAGCCGCAACTGCTCCTGCGGCAAGGGCGAAATCCAGCGCGACCCGGTGATTGAGAGGTTTTTGAAGGGACGAGGGACGAGGGACAAGGGACGAGGGACGAGGGGCTAGGGACGTGCGCTTTCTCGTCTTGAACGAGGAACCTGTGAGCCATTTGCAAGCGGAGGTCTCTTATACCGGTTTCACAAAGGTTTGATGCAATCGAGGCGGGCATTCGTGGCGCGCGCGCTTGCGCGCCGCTGCCAGGGCACTGGGAGACCATCCGCAAGCGGAGGTCCCACGCCCATGCTCCACCTGATCAATCCATACTGAAAGCGGTATTATCCTGTGTCCCTTGATTGGACCCTCGTCCCTCGTCCTACAGCAAATCCTTCGCCTTATCGAGGGTGCGTTTTTCCTCCTCGCTGAGGGCGCCGAAGCCCTCGGAGTTGATTTTGTCGAGGATGCGGTCGACCTCCTGCTTGAGGTCGGATTTGCGTCCCAGATTGAGGGTGAATTTCTGGCCGGTGCGGGACTTGACCGCGGCGGCGCGCTTCTGCCACGTGGGAGCCTGTGCCTCCGTCCGGCTCCCGAGGTTTCGGAAAAACGAGATCAGGGTGCGGCGGTGGAGGAGTTTGCGTTCGTAGATGAAGGCCCCGAGCATGCCTCCGAGATGCGCGGAATTGGCCGTGGCACTGCTTCCCGAGCCCGGGAGTTCGCCGAAGAGGAAGAAGAACAGCTGGAATCCGATCAGAATCCAGAACAGCTGTTTGCCGGAAAACTGGATGGGGATGAACAGGAAGGACATCGGGGTGTTCCAGCGGTAGCGGCAGAACAGGTAGAGGACTCCGAAGACGCCCGCCGAGGCCCCGAGCACGCTGACCGCGTCGCCCGTGAGGAAATGAACGCAGCTCCAGACGATCCCGCCGCACAGGATGCAGAGGAGGAAAAATTCCAGGAAACGCTCCGAGCCGAGACGCGCCTCGAGCTCCTTCCCGAACCAGTACAGCATGAGGCCGTTGAAAACAAGGTGCCAGGGAAGCCCCCCCTGCGTGGAATGCAGCAAGCCGTAGGTCAAAAGGGTGTGCACCCAGCCCTCGCTCAACCGGTACAGGTTGAGGGCGAAGGTCATCTCCATGAAGGCCGACCCGAGCCAGTGGCGGAATATGTTCTGCAAAAGGAAAACCGCCACCAGCGTGATCAGGATGCTTCTCAGCGCCCATGGCCGGGGGGCGAATTCCGAGGGACCGCTTCGCATGTAACTGCGGCTGTAGATGCTCATTGGGAAAAGGATCCATTGAATCCCCATGGCCCGCCGGGGCAAGTTAATCCGAACGATCTCCTTGACAGACCGGGCAATTGGGAAAAGGAATGCAGCATTATGGCAGATAAAGCGGACAAGTGGCCGGAAAATGTTGCTGGCAAGTTTTATGTCGATGAACAGTGCATCGACTGCGACCTGTGCCGGGAGACGGCCCCCGATTTCTTCACCCGCAACGAGGACGGGGGCTATTCCTTCGTCTACAAGCAGCCGGAGAGCGAGGAAGATATCGAAATATGCATGGAAGCCCTTGAGGGCTGCCCGGTCGAGGCCATCGGCGACGACGGGGACGAGGAGGACTGACTACCGCGCGACATCCCCGCGGCTGAGGCAGCGGATCTGCCGGGCCCGCAGGACGGATTCCGAGAATTCATTGTCCTCCACGCTCATGGCGAGGGCCGCTCGCCCGCGGGGGCGCATGATGAACGAATACAGGTAATGGATGTTGATCTCCGCCTCCAGAAGGGCGGCGGTGACAAATTTCAAGTCCGCCTCGGAATTGATTTCAACGGCCAGGATGGGGGTTTCGGTGAAGGAATAGCCGCATTCCCGCAGCAACTCCCTCGCCGGCTCCGGATAATCCGGGATGATCCGCATGATGGTGCATTCCGTCGAGTCGAGCTGGGAGAGCGCGATGATGTGGATGTCCCGCTGGGCGAACCGCTGGATCAACTCGTTGAGGCGTCCCACCTTGTTGTCGGCGAATACCGAGAACTGCAGGACCGGCTCGTGCTCCCTGGACTGGGTGATTTCCGCTTCCATCCTTTATCCTTCGTTTGAGCATGGGTGACGGATCCTTGTCTGGCAAATCGAATTCCTACCTGAATTCAGGTGAAATCCGCGCGGAATTCCCTTGAGGGATTGACGTTACCGGATTTGTTGAGACAGCTTATCTCAAAACCGGATGATAGATATGGGAAAGAGTCTTTTTGAAAAAGTATGGGAGGCGCACGCGGTTCGGGAACTGCCGAACGGACAGACGCAGCTGCTGATCGGGACGCACCTCATCCACGAGGTGACCAGTCCGCAGGCCTTCGGCATGCTGCGGGAGAAGGGCATCCCGGTGCGGTACCCCCACCGGACCTTCGCCACCGTGGACCACATCGTGCCGACCAATGAGCTGAACGAACCCTACAGCGATCCGCTGGCCCAGGCCATGATCGAGGAACTGCGCAAGAACTGCGCCGAGAACGGGGTGACCTTCTTTGACACCACGACCGGCAAGCAGGGGATCGTCCACATCGTGGGGCCGGAGCAGGGAATCACCCAGCCCGGGACGACCATTGCCTGCGGGGATTCCCATACCTCCACCCACGGCGCCTTCGGGGCCATCGCCTTCGGGATCGGCACCAGCCAGGTGCGCGATGTCCTGGCCACCCAGACCATGGCCCTGAACAAGCTCAAGGTCCGGCGGATCAATGTCGACGGGCGCCTGGCTCCGGGCGTGTACGCCAAGGATGTCATCCTGCACATCATCCGCACCCTCGGGGTGAATGGCGGGACCGGGTACGCCTACGAATACGCTGGCGAGGTCTTCGACCGTTTCTCCATGGAGGAGCGGATGACCGTCTGCAACATGTCCATCGAGGGCGGGGCCCGGGTCGGCTACGTCAATCCGGACGATACGACCTTCGCGTACCTGGAAGGCCGGCCCTACGCCCCGAAGGGAGGCGACTGGGAGGCGGCGGTGAAACGCTGGAGGGCGTTCGCCTCCGACCCGGATTGCGAATACGACGATGTGGTCAACATCCGCGCCGAGGACATTGCCCCGACCGTCACCTGGGGAATCAATCCCGGCCAGGCCATTTTCATCGACCAGGACATCCCTTCGGTGGAACAGGGCCATACCGCGAGCGAGCGCGCCGGGATCGCCGAGGCCCTCGAGCACATGAAATTCGAGGGAGGGACCCCCATCAAGGGGACGAAGGTGGATGTGGCCTTTCTTGGTTCCTGCACCAACGGGCGCCTGAGCGACCTCAAGGAAGTCGCCCGGTATCTGGAGGGAAGGAAGGTCGCGGAGGGCGTGCAGGCCATCTGCGTGCCCGGCAGCCAGGGGGTCGCCCGCGTGGCCGAGGAACTCGGCCTCGACCGGATCTTCAAGGAGGCCGGCTTTGAATGGCGCGGGGCCGGCTGCTCCATGTGCCTGGCCATGAATCCGGACAAGCTGGTCGGCGACCAGCTCTGCGCCAGCTCCAGCAACCGCAACTTCAAGGGCCGGCAGGGCAGCGTTACCGGGCGGACCATCCTCATGAGCCCGCTCATGGTGGCCGCCGCCGCGGTCACCGGCAAGGTTTCCGATGCGCGCGAGGTGTTCGGCATTCTTGAACCGGTCGCGGGTTGAGGCGTCCAATAATGGAGGTTCATGGTGGAACTTTGTGAAAACCTAATGGAAAGCTGCCAAAGCATCCCGGCCGGCATGCTTCCGGTCCTCCGCCTATTCCACCCGTATCCGGGGGCCACAATATTTTGCGAAAAACCTTAAAAAAGAAAAAGGCTTTCCTATGGCATTGAAAAAAATCACACAGGTCACCGGCCGGGGCGTTCCGGTTCCGGGCGACGACATCGACACCGACCGGATCATCCCCGCCCGCTTCATGAAGTGCGTCACCTTCGACGGGCTCGGGGATTACGTCTTTCACGATGTCCGCAAGAACGAGGACGGCACCGTCCGGGCCCATCCGCTCAACGAGGAGCGCTTTGCCGGGGCCAGCATCCTGATCAGCGGCAACAACTTCGGCTGCGGAAGCAGCCGCGAGCATGCCCCGCAGGCCATCTACCGCGCGGGCTTCCGCGCCGTCATCGCCGAGGGATTCGCCGAGATCTTCTTCGGCAATTCCACGCAGCTGGGAATGCCCTGCGTGACCGCTGGTAGTGACGATCTGGATACCCTGCGCGCGGCGGTCGACGCGGACCCGCGAACGGAAATCACCATCGACCTCCTGGGAAGGGAAATCCGTTTCGCGGGCCGTTCCATCCCCTGCGGGATCCGGGAGGGCGCCCGCAAGGCCCTGCTGGATGGCAGGTGGGATCCTTTGCAGGACCTGCTGGAGGGGGCCGACGCGGTCGCCGCCGTTGCCGGGACGCTGCCGTACATGACAGCGACGGGGGAATGACCCGATGCGCGAACTGATTGCGAACGCGGGAATTTTCGCCTGGCCGCTTGGACTCTGTTCCCTGCTGGCCACGGTCATCATCATTGAGCGTCTCTTTGCCTTGCGTCGCAGCCGGATCATCCCGAGGCACTACGAGGAGGCTTTTGTCCGGGGGGACATTCCTTCCGAGGGGGATTCCCAGTCCGTGGCGGGACGGATCCTTGAGTACTTTCACCTGCGGCGCCTTGACGCTGAGCAGCTCAAGGCCTTCACCCGCCTGCAGGTCACGCGCATGGAACGGGGCCTCTTCATACTGGAAATCGTTGTCAGCGCGGCGCCGCTGCTCGGGCTGCTGGGCACCGTGACCGGGCTGGTCACCGTGTTCAGCCAGATCAGCCCGGAGACGGGCCTGCCCGACCCGGCGGCCTTTGTCGAGGGGGTCTCCATGGCCCTCACGACCACGATTCTCGGGCTTACCATCGCCATTCCCTCCCTTGCCTTCAACAGTTTCCTGAACCGGCGGGTGGACACCTATGAGGCGCAGCTCGAGGTCGGCGTGGAGCGCCTCATCGCCGCGATGAAGAAGCCGTCGCCCCGCCCATGAGCGTCATCCCCAAGCGCCGGCGCCGCAAGGCCGAGATCAACATCGTGCCCCTGGTCGATGTGCTGGTCGTCCTCATCTTTTTCTTCCTTGTCTCGATGCAGTTCCGCAACCTGACCCTGCTCAACCTGACCCTGCCGAAGATCGAGACCGCCGGTCGGGAACAACCCACCGACAGCCTGCAGATCGGGGTCGACGTCGAGGGACAGTATTTCCTGAACGGAAAGCCGATCTCCGACGAGCAACTGGCGGAGGAGATCCGGACCGTCGCCAGCCTCAGTCCCGAGACCCCGGTCCTGATCATGGCCGATGAGAATTCCCTGCTCCGCAAGGTGACCTCGGTGATGGACACCTGCCGGAAAGCCGGCCTCGACAAGGTCCGTCTCCAGGCCCGTTGAGCACGGATTGCCGCACGGGGACATTTCTCCTTGCCTTGGGGCGGGCCGGATTAATCAATGGCACGGTGAGCAAGACAGCCCTACTCAGCGTCAGCGACAAGACTGGCATCGTTCCCTTCGCGAAGGAACTGGCAACGCGCCACGGGTTCCGCATCCTTTCCACCGGCGGGACCGCCCGGGTCCTCGCGGAGGCCGGAATCGGGGTCGTCGAGGTCGGCGATTACACCGGGTTCCCCGAAATGATGGAGGGCCGGGTCAAGACCCTGCATCCGAAAATCCACGGCGGGCTCCTCTGCCGCCGGGACAAGCCGGACCACATGGCGCAGGCGAAGGAGCATGGGATCGACATGATCGACATGGTGGTCGTCAACCTCTATCCCTTCGAGGAGACGGTGGCCCGGCCCGGGGTGACCCGCGAAGAGGCCATCGAACAGATCGATATCGGCGGTCCCTCCATGCTTCGCAGCGCGGCCAAGAATCATGCCTCGGTGACGGTTGTGACCGATCCGGAGGATTACGACCGTGTCCTGGCCGCGCTGGACGATGAGGAATCCCTTGCCGCCCTGCGGCGTGAACTCGCGGTGAAGGTGTATGCGCGAACCAGCGCCTACGATGCCGCGATCACCCGATTCCTCGCGGAAAGCGAAAACGGTCCGGACCTCGATGCCATCGCCGGCCTGCCGGAGCGGTTCACTTTGGAGGGGGAAAAGGCGGCCTCGCTTCGCTACGGGGAGAACCCGCACCAGAAGGCGGCCCTCTACGGTCGCTTCTTCGATGTCTTTGAGCAGCTCCAGGGGAAGGAACTCAGCTTCAACAATATCATCGACATTTCCGCGGCGACCTACCTGATCGGCGAATTTGAACGCCCGGCCGTCGCCATCCTCAAGCACACCAATCCCTGCGGGGTGGCCAGCGCCGACAACCTTGTTGAGGCGTGGGACCAGGCCTTCGCCACCGACCGGCAGGCCCCCTTCGGCGGGATCATTGTCGTCAACCAGACCGTCGACGGGGAACTGGCCAACCGGATCCGTGAGATTTTCTGCGAGGTGATCATCGCCCCGCATTTCAGCGGGGAGGCCCGCGCCCTGTTCGCCAAGCGCAAGAACCTGCGGCTGATGATCGCCAGGGACGGGATGCGCAGCGATTCGCTCCTCGATATCCGTTCCGCGGTCGGCGGATTTCTCGTGCAGGACCGCGACCAGAAGCGCGTCCAGCCGGGTGACTGCAAAGTGGTCACCGGGCGCCAGCCGACCGACGAGGAATGGCGGGCCCTGATGTTTGGATGGAAAGTGGTCAAGCACGTCAAGTCCAACGCCATCGTCTACGCCGCTGCGGAGCGCTCGCTGGGCATCGGCGCCGGCCAGATGTCCCGGGTGGACAGTTCCCGCATCGCCGTCTGGAAAGCGGGGGAAGCGGGCTTGCCCCTGAAAGGATCGATTATCGCCTCGGACGCGTTTTTTCCCTTCCCCGACGCGCTGGAAGCCGCCGCCGAAGCGGGGGCCACAGCCGCCATCCAGCCAGGTGGCTCGATCCGCGATGATGAAGTCATTGCCGCTGCCGACAGCCGCGGCATGGCCATGATCTTTACCGGGATCCGGCACTTCCGCCACTAAACACGGGGCCCGCGCTCGCCCTCGGTCCCGTCCGCGCTCAGGAAACCGCGGCTTTTGACTCCACGTTTTCCCTGTAGAAATCGCGCAGGACTTCCATGCGCTTGGCCTCGAGGTGTTCCTCGTGGATCTCCTCCTGGCTGCGCTGGCGCTCCTTGGCGATCAACGCCTTCCGCATGCGGGTGAGGGCCATGTTCTGTAACTGCCGGACCCGCTCGCGGGTAATGTCGAACAGTTCGCCCACTTCCTCCAGGGTCATGGGCTTGTCCCCGTTCAGGCCGAATCGCAAACGGATGATTTCCGCTTCCCGCGGGTCCAGCTCCTCGATCAGCTTGTTCAGGTCGTTGATGACACTCTTGCTCTGCAGGTTGTCGAAAGGATTGATGGAATTCTCGTCCCCGATCAGGTCCCCGAATTCCGTCCCGTCATCATCCCCGACCGGCGCGTCCAGACTCGCCGGCCGCACGCTCACGGACTTCAGATGGGCGATCTTGTTGACCGACATTTCCATCTCGTAGGCGATTTCCTCATCCGTCGGTGCCCGGCCAAGGGCCTCCTCCAACTCCGCCGTGATCCGGCGCATGCGGGCAATCTTGTCCACAAGATGCACCGGAAGCCGGATCGTTTTGCTTTGGTTGGCCAGGGCACGCTTGATGGACTGCTTGATCCACCAGGCCGCGTAGGTGGATAGTTTGCCTCCCTTGCTCGGGTCGAAGCGCTCCACCGCCTTCACCAGACCGATGTTCCCTTCGCTGATCAGGTCCAGCAACGGAAGCCCGAAATTGGCGTAGTCATGGGCTATCTTCACCACAAGGCGAAGGTTCGCCTTGATCATTCGCTCCCGCGCCTGCTGGTCGCCCTGCTGGATCAGGGCCGCCAGCTCCACTTCCTCCGACGGCTTCAGCAGGGGTGTCTTTCCGATCTCCTGCAGGTAGAGCTTGATCGTGCTCCGCTCCGATGACGGCAGGTTGCGCACGTCTTCCGCTCCCCCGCTGGCTGTTTCCACGGTCCGGTTCACTTGGATCTCCTGTAGTTCGGGTACGTCGTCAATGAGCTTCATATGCTATTTGGTATGAGTTTTTGTTTTCGACCTTTATTCTTCGATTTTTAATTTTCCCCCGTAAACACCCTTTCGGGAAGCGGTTCAACGGGGGTGTGAATGGTGAACCGCCCGGTTGGATGGTGATTCCCCCCCCATCCTTTACCCGACGGATCCAAACGCCCACATTTAAATTGAGACTAAGAATCAATAAAGCCGTTCAAAGAGGCAAGGAAAAAAATGGCGAAGGGAGGGGTTGCGCGGGTATGGAAAGGGGCTGATAAAGGTGGGCAGCAGGATGGAGAAGCGGGCAGAGACAGTGATGGTACGGCCGTTGAGCGGGGTGGGGCGCGGGCTGGCGTACCGGCTGGACGAGGGCTTGGCTGGGAAGGTGGAGCGTGGGAGCCTGGTGCGGGTACCGCTGGGGCGGCGCACGGAGCTGGGGGTGGTGGTGTCGCTGGGGGATGACGGAAGCATTGAACGGGAGCGGCTGAAGCAGGTGTACAGTTTGGAGCAGCCCTTTCCGGTGGTGGGGGAGGACGGGATCCGGCTGGCGGAGTGGATGGCTGGGTATTACAGCTGCGGGGTGGAGCAGGTGCTGGAGGTGATGATCCCGCGGGCGGTGCGGCGGGGGATGCGACCGAAGGAGGAGCGTTTTGTGGAGCTTGGGGAGCTGCCGGGGCCGGAGGGACTGGAGGAACTGGCGCGGCGGGCTCCGCGGCAATGGGAGGTGGTGGAATTGCTTCGCGGCCAGGCGGTGCGGGAGAGCTGGCCGCGGGCGCTGCTGTTAAAGCGCCTCAAGGCGTCGCCCACGGTTCTGGACGGCCTGGTGGAGAAAGGGATCCTGAAGGAGACGCGGGCGGCGAAGGAGCGGGTGGCCTACGACGACGGGCACGGGGAGCTGGAGCAGGTTGGGGCGCGCGGGTTTGACCTGACCGAGGGGCAGGCGGCGGCGGCGGAGAATATCCGCCAGAGCCTGAGGAAGGGGGGATTCCGCGTGCACCTGCTGCACGGGGTGACGGGATCGGGAAAGACGGAGGTGTACATGCGGATCATGAAGGAGGTGCTGGAAGCGGGCGGCGGCATCATTTTCCTGGTGCCGGAGGTGGCCCTCACCCCGCAGACGGTGGGGCGGTTGCGGGCCCGTTTTGAGGCGGTTGGCGGTGGCAAGGTGGTGGTCTGGCACAGTCACCTCTCGGAGGGGGAGCGGTTGGATGCCTGGCGGGCCTTGGCCAACGGGGAGGCACGGGTGGTGGTGGGGGCGCGTTCGGCGGTCTTCGCCCCGGTTGCCAAGCTGCGCCTGATCGTGGTGGACGAGGAGCACGAGCCGGCCTACAAGCAGGAGGAAGTACCCCGGTATCACGGGCGGGATGTGGCGGTGTACCGCGCCATGCTCAACAAGGCCCTGTGCGTCCTCGGCAGCGCCACCCCGTCGCTGGAGAGCCTGCACAACGTGGAAAACGGCAAGTATGTGCTGGACCGGCTGACGAAGCGGGTGGACGACCGGCAACTGCCCCTGATGCACGTGGTCGACATGCGGAGGGAGAAGGGCGGGGTCTTTTCGCGCCTGCTGGCGGACAAGATGCAGGAACGGGTGGAACGGGGGGAGCAGATCATCCTCTTCATCAACCGCCGCGGGCACGATTCCTCCCTGCATTGCCCGGACTGCGGGTACGTGGCCCTGTGCGACCATTGCAGCATCACGATGACGCATCATTTCCACGACCGGCGGATGCGCTGCCACATGTGCGGGTTCGAGACGGCGGTTCCGGCGGTCTGCCCGCAATGTCGGTCACCAAAAATCCACTACAAGGGCTCCGGCACGCAGAAGGTGGAGGTGATCGCGAAGAAGCTTCTGCCCTTCGCCAAGGTGGTGCGCATCGACGCGGACACGATGCGGCGCCGCCACGCCTTCCGGGAACAGCTCGCCGCCTTCCGGCAGGGAAAGATCGACGTGCTGGTCGGTACGCAGATGATCGCCAAGGGGCTGGATTTTCCCAACGTCACTTTGGTGGGCCTGCTGGACGCCGACCTCTCCATGCATCTGCCGGATTTCCGGGCCTCGGAGCGGACCTTCCAGCTGCTGGTGCAGGTCTCCGGCCGGGCGGGCCGCGGGGACCGCTCGGGGGAGGTGGTGGTGCAGACCTACATGCCGGCCTCGCCGCCGGTGCAGTACGGCCGGCAGCAGGACTTTGACGGGTTCACCCGGGAGGAGCTGGCCCACCGGCGGGAGTTCGGATATCCGCCCTACCGGCACCTGATCCACCACCTCATCCGGGGGGAGAGCCTGGAAAAGGTGAAGTTCTACGCGAAGGAGTGGGTCAAGCAGGTGGGGCCGGGCCTGCGGGAACGGGGGGTGGAAATCCGCGGGCCGGCTCCCTGCCCGATCGAGCGGATCCAGAACCTCTTCCGCTACCAGATCTGGTATTTCACCGGCAACGTGAGCCGCCTCATGCCCTTCCTGAACGAGCAACGGGACGCTTTCAATTGGGATTCCGACCTCGTCCAGATCGTCGATGTGGATGCGTTGCATTTGATCTAGACGAAGGACGAAGGACAAAGGACGAGGTTCCTTCGAGTTGCGCGTTCACGCGCGAAGACCGTTCTTTCGCGCAGCGTTTTCCCGGCTTAAAGATGTGGCCTGATTTCAAGTTTGCGCAAAGCGGACCAGCCCCTTTCCTGAACATTGATGTTTGTCTCCCTGACACGCTGGCTGGAGCGGCTTTCGCTGGATGCGGTGATGGTGGCGCTGCTCTGGGGGCTGGCCCTGGAGGAGGTTTCCCGGCGGCAGTTGAGGATGGGGGACATCCTCGTGCTTTCGCTGGCCACCTGGCTCACCTACGTGGCCGACCGACTGCGGGACGCGGGTTCCGACCGGGAGACCCCGCAGACCGACCGGCACCTCTTCCACGAGCGCAACCGCAAGCCGATCAGCCTCATCTGGCTGGCACTTTTCGCCCTTTCCTTCCTGATCGCGGTGATCCTGCTCCCGGTCTGGAAGCTCCTCTGGGGATGGGTCCTGGTAATGGCGATCGTGGCCTACCTTTGGGTTCTCGGACAGCGTCTTTCTTCTTCGCGGCGCCTGCTGCTGAAGCGGATCGCCGTTCCCCTGATCTTCACGGCCGGGGTCTGCTGGATGACGGAGAGCTGGCGGACCCGGGAGGGAATCCTGGCCTCCCTCGTCCTGCTGGCCGGTGCCCTTGCCAATGTCCTCTTGATTTCGTATCAGGAAAATCGCGACAAGGGATATCCTCCCTGGCTTCCGCGCGCCCTTGGGGGATCCCTCTTCGGGCTGCTGCTTCTGGGCAATGGTTTCCTCCTTCTCCACTGGCCCTTCGGGGTGGCTGCCCTCTACGGGGCGGCGGTCTACTTCATCCTGCTCCTGCAGGTCAAGGCGCGCGGGGTGGAGTGGATCCGCCTGTGGGTGGACGCCACCCTGGCCGACATGGCGATCCTGATCCTCGTCCTCGAGTATTTCTTTTTCTGAGACGGGAGTTTACACCCTTTCGCCCAGGGCCGGGTAGTCGGTGTAGCCCTCCGGTCCCTCGCCGTAGAAAAGCTCCGGCCTCGGCTCGTTGAGGGGGGCGTTCACGGCATAGCGGCGGGGCAGGTCGGGATTGGCGATGAACCACTGCCCCCATGAAGCGGCGTCCGCCTCCCCGGAGCGGATCAGCCCCTCCGCCTGCTCGAAGGAGAGTTGCTGGTTCGCGATGATGGGACCGCCGAAGGTTTTCTTCAGTACGGGTGCAAGGCGCGGCTCGGCCATGCCCTCCCGCGCGAAGAGGAAGGCGATCTTGCGTTTGCCCGCCTCCCGGGCCACGTGGCCGAAGGTCGCGGCCGGGTCGGAGTCGCCGACCCCGTGGCTGTCACACCGCGGGGCGATATGCAGGCCGACGCGGCCCGGTCCCCAGATGCTGATGGCCTCGTCCACGACTTCCAACAGCAGGCGGGCCCGGTTCTCGATGGAGCCTCCGTACAGGTCGGTGCGCCGGTTCGTGCTGTCCTGCAGGAACTGGTCGAGCAGGTAGCCGTTGGCCCCGTGGATCTCCACCCCGTCAAAGCCGGCCCGTTTGGCATTGGCAGCCCCTTTGCGGTAGGCCTCCACAATGGCCGGAATCTCTTCCTCCCGCAGCGCACGCGGCGTCACAAAGGGCCGTTTCGGATGCAGGAGGCTGACGTTCCCGGCCGGCGCGATCGCGCTCGGGGCAACCGGCAATTCGCCATTCAGGTAATACGGATCGGAAATCCTCCCCACATGCCAGAGCTGCAGGAAAATGCGGCCCCCGGCCTTGTGTACCGCCTCGGTCACCCTCCGCCAGCCATGCATCTGCTCACGTGTCCAGATCCCCGGCGTCCGCGGATAGCCCACCCCCATCGGGTCCACCGCCGTGGCCTCCGAAAGGATCAGGCCCGCCCCCGCCCGCTGGCGGTAGTACTCCGCCATCATCTCGTTCGGTACCCGCCCCTCACTCGCCCGGCAGCGCGTCAGCGGCGCCATGATGAACCGGTTCGGCAGCTCCAGCTCCCCCAGCTGTACCGGTTCCAACAGAATCCTTTCCCTGTCGCTCATGCCCACATGATGGACCCGCGCGTCGCCCCTGTCAAACGGCCCCCGCTCCACTTTGGCTTGCCATTGCCCGCCCCCTTCTTCCAATCTCCTCCCCTTCACACCCGGAGAGATGACAGAGTGGCCGAATGTGCCTGACTCGAAATCAGGTGTGCCGGTAACGGCACCGGGGGTTCGAATCCCTCTCTCTCCGCCAGTTTTTCAAAATTACGAACCTGCGGAACCGTTATCGTGAATGGTG
>JBNGDP010000010.1:0-56726 GCA_049975345.1 Oceanipulchritudo sp.
GTCAAGACGCACCGTCCGCCGCGATGAAATTTCCACAAAATTCCACGATGAACCTAAATTGAAAGAGAATCCCCTTCCTCATTCCTCGTCCCTTGTCCCTCGTCCTATTCCGACCGAAACACCAGGGAGAAGGTGTAATCCCGGTTGCCGGGGGGCGGGCCGGGGGTGCGGGCGGTCTGGAGGGTACGGAGGACGGAGCGGTCGAAGGCGGCATCGCCGGAGGACTGATGAATGCGGGCGGCGGTGAGGCGCCCGGAGGCGGAAACGGTGAAGTAGGCCTCCGCCTGGAGCATGGAACCGGTGGGCTGGAAGGCGGCCTGGATGCGGCGGCGCAGGTCGGCGAGGTAGCGCTGGAGGGCGTCGGCGGACTCGATCTGGCTGATGTCGGCCCCCTGGAGGCGGATCGGGGAGAGCTGTTTTTCGAGGCGGTCGCGGACGTTGGTCTCGATCTCGGGGACGTCCTGGGGTGGCCTCGGCCGGGATTGCTGGACGCGCTGGACGCGCTCAGGCATCTCCCGGTTGCGCACCCAGTCCTCGTAGGAAACCCGCGGCTTGGGTTCCGGTGGGGGAGGTTCCGGTTTCGGCTTGGGCGGGGGCTCGGGGAGAGGTTCGGGCAGGTCGGGGACTTCCGGAGGTGGCTTGATCGGCCTGGTTTCGGGAACGGTAAGGGGCTCAAGGGGGGCCTCCTCGGGAAGATCCTGCGATTGCTGGCGGGGCGGCGGGGCGGCAGCCGCGGCGACAAGCTCGAAAACGACCGGTTCCGGCTCACGGAGCCAGTTCTGGAGGAAAAAAAACACAACACCCAGTCCGAAAAAAGCGACGTGCAGAAGGATCGAGATGAAGATGGACTGCTGGGTCTGGCGCTCCATGGCCGATCTTTGGTTGCTTACCGGGCCTTGGTCTCCAGGCTGATCTTGCTGAGCCCGGCCCCCTTGACGAGGTCGAGCAGGTCGACCACGCGCTGGTAGGGCAGCTGGGCATCGGCACGGATTTGCACCACGGGCGGCTCGTCGGTATCGGCCACCAGTTCAAGGCGCGACTGCATTTCGTTGTCGCCGACCGGCTCGGTTCCCCAGAAGAACTGGCCGGCGGGGTCGATGGCGAGCATGAGGGGCTCCTCGCGGTCCTGCTCCTGGGGGCGGGCCGACTCGACCGGCACCCGGATGTCGATGGTCTGCTGCAGCAGCGGGGCGGTGATCATGAAAATGATCAGGAGGGCGAAGGCGAGGTCGATCAACGGGGTGACGTTGATCTCCGACATCGCCCCGAGGGGCTTGCTGCGCTTGAAACTGCGCGCCATCTCCCCTACTCCCTGCCCTCCAGTTCGATGCGGTCCGCCAGGGTACTGGCGAAATTTTCAAGGTCGGTGATCTGCAGCTTCACCTGGGTCAGGAGGTAGTTGTATCCGAAAACGGAGGGGATTGCGACGAGAAGCCCGGCCACCGTGGTCAGCAGGGCCCCGGAGACCCCCGGGGCAAGGGTGGCAATGCTGGCCCCCTCCGAACCGGCGATGGAACCGAAGGCGTCCATCACCCCCCAGACCGTTCCCAGCAGCCCGAGGAAAGGAGCCCCGGAAACAATCGAGCCCAAGAGGGTCATGCGGCTCTCGTAGCGTAAAAGCGACCACGAAACCGCCCGCTGGAGGGCGTTTTCCATGTGTCCGACCGCGTACTTGCTCCCGGAGGCTCCATGCCAGGCCCGCAGGCCCTCGCGCCCCAGGTGCGCGTAGGGACCCCGCGCCTCCGGAAGGTTCGGATCGATGGTCAAAATCCGCTCCGTGGCATCCAGCCGCATCTGGAAGGACCGGTTCTGGTCACGAAACCGGGCCAGCTCGAGATATTTGCCGACCATCACCGTCCAGGCCAGAAGGCTGAAAAGCACCAGAAGGATGACAATGACCTTGCCGGCGAGGTTGGACTGGGTAAAAGCCTGCAGCACCGCAAGCGAGGGATAATCAAACAACGGGATCAAATGCTCCATGCACAACATTTCTCGGAAAATCATTGGATTCAGGGCTGTCCGGCGGCAATTGAAAATTCCTCCAGGGAGCATTTTTCTCGACACCATGGCCTGCGCCACCGACCTTGACTGCCTTTCAAACAAGAATTGATGGAGACCATGAACACGCAGAAGATTCTGGATGAGCTGTCCTCCAAGATGGCGGCGGCCTCGAACAAGCTGGCAGTGGTGGGCCTCGACGGGTTTGTCGACAAGATCATCAAGCCGGTTGGCAACCGCTACGGGCAGGGCCGCGACTTCGATCCGATCCCGACGATCGAGGACTTCGGGCAACGCATCCTCGCGGCGGCCGGCAAGTCCGCCAATATCGAGCTCTTCGAGGATTACCAGAAGCTGGGAGGGAACGGCCCGATCATGGCCAACGCCCTCGCCGCCGAAAACCTCAAGGTGCGCTACATCGGCGCCCTCGGCCAACCGGTCCATGAGGTGTTCCAGGATTTCGCGGCCCGCACGGGTGCGGTCAGCATCGCCGATCCGGGCATCACCCATGCAGTCGAGTTTGAGGATGGCAAGATCATGTTCGGTTCCATGGCCGGCCTCGACAACATCACCCTGCAGGCGATCATCGACGCCATGGGCGAAGGGGCCTTCATCGATATGGTAAGCCGGGCCGACCTGATCGCCCTCGTCAACTGGACCATGATCCCGAACATGACCTCCGTCTTCGAGGACCTTCTCACCCGTATCCTGCCCAACCTCGGCCCCAAGGATTCCGGGCGCTATTTCTACTTCGACCTGACCGACCCGGCCAAGCGCTCCAAGGGCGATCTCAAGGAGGTGCTGTCGGTGATTTCCCGCTTCCGTTCGCACGGCTCGGTCACCCTCGGACTGAACTTCGCCGAGGCCTGCCAGGTCTGCGATGTCCTTGGCATCGGGGAGGTCAAGGAAGGGGCGGAAGGGCTCAAGGCCGCCGCCACGCGCATCCGCAACAGCCTCAACCTGTCCTGCGCGGTCATCCATCCCCGCGAAGGCGCGGCCGCGGCCACACGCGACGGGGCATGGTATGTCGACGGCCCCTTTTGCAAGAACCCGAAAATCTCCACCGGCGCGGGGGATCATTTCAACGCCGGCTTCTCGGCTGCCGAGGTCATCGGCCTTTCCCCCGAGGCCTGCCTCGCCGTGGCCGTGGCCACCAGCGGCCAGTACGTGCGCACCGGCCGCAGCCCGTCCCTGCGCGAAACCGCGCGATTCATCGAAAACTGGACCTCCGGCACTTTATCTGATTGAATACAACCATGACCGAAAACGACGACACACGCGGATTTCTGATCTCCTTCGAAGGATCCGAAGGCAGCGGAAAGTCCACCCAGGTAAGCCGCATCGCGGACCGTTTTGAGGACGCCGGCTACGAGGTGATCGTGACCCGCGAGCCCGGCGGAACGCCCATCGGCGAGGAGATCCGCCACATCCTCATGCACGCCTCGGAAAGCCAGAACATGATGCCGGAAACCGAGTTGCTGCTCTTTGCCGCCAGCCGCGCCCAGCTCGTGCGCGAAGTCATCCTACCCGCCATCGAGGCCGGAAAGATCGTCCTCTGCGACCGGTTCATGGACTCCACCACCGTCTACCAGGGCGTGGCCCGCAACATACAGTCGGAACCGGTCCATCTGATCAACACCTTCGCCGTCGGCAACCTCATGCCGGACGTGACCGTGGTCATCGACCTGGATGCGGAAATCGGCCTTTCGCGGGTCCGGCACCGGGCCAATGACATGCCCGACCGCATGGAGAAGGAGAACATCGAGTTTTACCAGAAGGTCCGCAACGGCTACCTCATGCTGGCCAAGGCCATGCCGGAACGTTTCATCGTCGTGGACGGCGAAATGTCGGAGGACGATGTGGAACAGAAGATCTGGAAGGAACTGCGCCAGCGGGTGATTTGACCCCATGCCCGGCCTGAGCGCATTGCCCGCCTCCCTGCGGTCCCTGAGGCCGGTCCAGAGCCTCGAGGCGAATCTGGAAAGGGGCCGCCTGGCCCATGCCATCCTGCTGAAGGGAGAAGACCTGCTGTCCCTCGAAAAAGTGGCCCATGCCCTGGCCGGGGCCCTTCTGGAAGCGGACGGGGATCCAACGGGCCATGCCGATTTCTTCACCCTCCGGCCGGCCAAGCGGTCGCGATCCATCCTTGTCGGCAGTCGGCACGGTGAGGAGCCCAACACCATGCGGAAACTGATCCGCGACCTCAACCAGAGTGCCAACCAGGGAGGCTACAAGGTGGCGGTCGTCTACGAGGCCGACCGCCTGAATGCCTCGGCGGCCAACGCCTTCCTGAAAACCCTGGAGGAGCCCCCCCCGCAAACGGTCATCCTTCTCCTCAGCACCCGCCCCTATGAATTGATGGAAACAATCCGCTCCCGCTGTTTCCAATTCAAGATTCCGGCCCGCCTGCGCACCGCCGACTCCCCCGAATGGCAGGCTTGGCTGGAGGATTACCGCCACTGGATCGCCTGGCTTCACCGGGAGCCGCAGGATGCGCGGGCCCATCCGGACAAGGCCATTCTCCAACTCTACGGCCTGATTTCGCGCTTCACAGCACAGGTGGAAAGCGCCTCCGAGGCGGCATGGCAGGAACAGGAGGAGCACCTGTCCCCCAACATGACCGACGAGGAAACCGAGGCCCTGAAAGTCGGCCTGCAGAAGGGCGTCCGCGACAAGCTGCTGGTGGAGATCGAGGAAAGCACGCGGCTGGCGGCCATTGAACTGAGCCATCAGGTCCCCTTCCCCGCCCATTTGTTGCCACGTGCCATCCGGGCCCTGGAATCGACCACCGGCCTGCTCGCCCTCAACATGCGCGACGACACGGCCATGGAGAGTTTCCTCCTCCAGTCCCTCAAGATCTGGACGGATTGAGGGGGTCTGAAAACAGATCACTCCAAGGCCTGACCGGCTGGTAGACTTGCCAAGGAGCGGCGCTTTGCAAGCGCCGTGTGCCGCACCAGCACCCGGCCGGCGGTCAACTCGTCAAGGAGCGGCGCTTTGCAAGCGCCGTGTGCCACTCCAGGGGCCCAGCCGGCGGTTGCAAACCGCCGCTCCTTGAGGGGAGCCCCGTGTTTCACACCAGGGCGCAGTGGCCTACCTCAATTAAGGTACTCAGGCAGATTGGAGCCGGGTCCATTCGGCATAATTCTCCAAAGCATGGATAATACGGAAATCCCCTTTTTTAATCCTTATCTTGCCACCAAAGAATCTCGAAACCGACTGCCCCATTGGGAACAGGCGGGAAGCACCTACTTCATCACCTTTCACCTGGGTGATTCCTTGCCAACGAAGGTCCTCAATCGATGGAGAAAGGACCGCGCCCACTGGTTGAAAGAACATCCGAAACCGTGGGATTCGAAAACGGAAATGACATACTATCATCTTTTCGCCCGGAGAATCGACAGGTGGCTGGATGCCGGCTACGGGGAATGCCTATTGGCGGATCCAAGACGATCAAGGACCCTTCAGAATGTCCTAATGTTTTTCGACGGAAATCGTTGCCGTATCCTTTCCACGGTCATCATGCCCAACCATGTGCATCTGCTCTTTGTGCAGAACCCCGATTGGCCTCTTGAGGTGATGCTGCATTCATGGAAACGGGTCAGCGCCAGGGAGATCAATAGGCAGTCCAACCGCTCCGGAAGCCTTTGGCAAAAAGATTACTTTGACCGACTTGTCAGGGATGAAGGGCATTTCCTGAATTGCGTGGAATATATTCGGCTCAATCCCGTCCGGGCAGGTTTGCAAGCCGGCACATACCGGCTATATGAAAGCCCCTTGGTTCGTCAGCTATGAAGGACAAGGGAGTCTGCTCAAGGAGGGCCATGTGCCGAAAAGGATGTCGGCGGTTGCAAACCGCCGCTCCTTGGGGGGGAGCGCCGTGTGCCACCCAGAGGCCCGGCCGGCGGGCAACTCGTCAAGGAGCGGCGCTTTGTAAGCGCCGTGTGTCACTCCAAGGACCCGGCCGGCGGGCAACTCGTCAAGGAGCGGCGCTTTGTAAGCGCCGTGTGCCACTCCAAGGACCCGACCGGCGGTTGCAAACCGCCGCTCCTTGAGGGGGCGCAACCCTTTACCCCTCAACACTCCAGCAGCAACTCGGTCTTGCGCCGGATGGTGCACTCGCAGCCGTTGACGGCCAGCACGTCGCACTCCGATCCGAGAATGTAGGGATGGCCGGTGGCGTCCATCTTCTCGCGCAGGTGACGGGCCTCCTCCTTGAGCCGGGACTCCGGGTATTCCTTGTCCGAATAAAATTTCTTGCTGGGGAGGTTGCCGAAGAGGACAGTGTCCCTTTTCGTGTGCCGGGCCGCCTCCCAGAGGGGGACGGGGCTTCCCAGGCTGAGGATGGCCGGGTCCAGCTGCTGAAATTTCTCGATCATGACCGGGATCAGTTCCCCGCAGTCGTGGAAGACAAGGTCCACCCCCTGCTCCGCCATGCGATCGGCGATCCGCTTGTTGTAATCGATCACCATGCGGTCGAAGATTTCCGGATCGGACTCCAGCTGGTTTGGGGACAGGTAGATCGTGTTGGCCGCCGGTTCGCACACACAGATGGCCTTGGCCCCCGAATCGATCTGCAGCTGGATCCAGCGGGAAATCACCCGGGTGGCGATGTCGAGAATGCCGTGCACGATGTCGTGCTCATCCTCGCCCTCCTCCTCATGGGAGGCCATGTAGATGGTGGTGATGGGATCGTCCACGAGCTTGGTGAGGAGGGAAAACGGGCCGATGGACATCCCCATCGGGACGAGGTCCGCCTGTTCCGCCACATGGCGGATGGCCTCCATGGCGGCCTGCATCTTTGCGGTCGGGGGAAAGGTCTCCAGCTTCTCACGGATGGCGGTCCGGCTCCCGTCATCCGGTCCGTCCTCGTCAAAATGAAAGCTGCTGATGGCGGCCTCCTCCACGCCCAGGCTGGTCAGGAGGAACTCCTTCTCGATCTGCAGATCCATCAGGGGAAAGGCCAGCGGCGTTCGATACTTGCGGGCGGCCTCGACAATCACTTCCCCGAGCTGGGGACCCCTGAGCCGGATTGCTTCCGGGTCGGGCCGGGAGGACAAAAGCAGGTCCGCGCCGATGGGCATGGCCATCCGCTCTCGGGCCAGATTGAGGTAGAATTCCCTTTCCATGCCGCCACCCTAGCAGATCGACCGGGCCCGCGGCTTGTACACTCGGGGGATTCGGCTGTATTTTGGAAGGAAATGCATTGCAAGTTGCAGCTTGACCAGCGGGATTGACCTTTTACCAATAAACCTCCCGTCCACATGCCGAACACCACTCATTCCAAGGGAGGAACCCTTCTTGTCACCGGATCGTCAGGTTTGATCGGTTCGGAAGTCTGTGTCTACTTCGCCGCCTCCGGTTGGCGCATCCACGGGGTGGACAATAACCAGCGGGCGGTCTTTTTCGGTCCGCAGGGGGATACGCGCTGGAACCAGCAACGCCTGGAGCGGACCCTGAACCAGTTCACCCACCACGAGCTGGACATCCGCGACCGGGAGGGCGTCGGATGTTTGCTGGCAGAGCTGCGGCCGGACCTGATTGTCCACACCGCCGCCCAGCCCAGCCACGACCGTGCCGCCGCGATCCCCTTTGATGATTTCGATACCAACGCGGTGGGCACCCTGAACCTGCTGGAGGCCGCGCGCCAGGCCTGCCCGGAATCCCCCTTCGTCCACATGTCGACCAACAAGGTCTACGGGGACCGGCCAAACACGATTGATCTGGAAGAACTCGAGACGCGCTGGGAGTACGCGGATCCGGCCTACGCCTGCGGAATCCCCGAGGACTTCCCGATCGACCAGAGCAAGCATTCCCTCTTCGGGGCCTCCAAGGTGGCCGCGGACATCATGGTGCAGGAATACGGCCGGTATTTTGAGATGCCCACCTGCTGCCTGCGCGGCGGTTGCCTGACGGGACCCAACCATTCCGGCGTGGAGTTGCACGGTTTCCTCAGTTACCTGGTGAAGTGCAACCTGGAGGGACGCGAGTATCGGGTTTATGGCTACAAGGGCAAACAGGTGCGTGACAATATCCACAGCCGCGATGTGGCCCGGTTCATCGAGGCCTTCGCCTCCAACCCCCGCTCCGGGGAGGTCTACAACATCGGCGGCGGCAAGGGCAATTCCTGCTCCATCCTCGAGGCCTTTGCGATGACCGGAAAGCTGACCGGCAAGGAGATGCGCTGGGTCTACGACGAGAAGAACCGGATCGGCGACCACATCTGTTATTACAGCGACCTGGACAAGATGCGCGCCCATTACCCCGGCTGGGATATCACCATCGGCCTGGAGGACTGCCTGCGCGAAATTGTCGACTCCTGGCGGGCCCGGATCGGGGATTCCCCGGCAAACTCCTGATCGAACGGAACGGATATGAAACTCTTCATTTCGGGAATCTGCGGCTTTGTCGGAAGCCAACTGGCCCTCGGGCTGAAGGCGGCGGATCCTTCCCTTGAGATTTCCGGTTGCGACAATTTTCTCCGTCCGGGAAGCGAGGCCAACCGGAACGGGCTCAAGGCGGAGGGAATTTCCGTCATTCATGCAGATATCCGCAACCCGTCCGATTTTGAAAGCCTCCCCTCCGTGGACTGGGTCCTCGACGCGGCGGCCAATCCCAGCGTCCTGGCGGGCATCGACGGAAAATCCAGCAGCCGCCAGGTGGTCGAGCACAACCTCTTCGGGACTGTCAACCTCCTCGAGCACTGCAAGCGCTGCCAGGCCGGCTTCGTCCTCCTTTCCACCAGCCGGGTCTATTCCATTGACGCACTGGCCGGGTTGCCCGTGGAGGAAAAGGACCGGGCCTTCCATCTCGTGGAAAGCGCCGACCTTCCGGAGGGGGTCAGCGCGTCCGGAATTTCCGAACAATGCCCGACCTCCGCACCGGTTTCCCTGTACGGGGCCACCAAGGTGGCCTCGGAGGCCATGGCCCTCGAGTACGGAGCCGCCTACGGCTTCCCGGTCTGGATCAACCGCTGCGGGGTCATGGCCGGTGCCGGACAGTTCGGCCACGCCGAGCAGGGGATTTTCAGCTTCTGGATCCACAGCTGGCGGGAGAACAAGCCCCTTCGCTACATCGGTTTTGACGGACAGGGCTACCAGGTCCGCGACCTGCTCCACCCGCGGGACCTTGTCCCGGTTCTCGGGCGGCAGTTTGAAGCCACCGCGCCCGGAAACCACCCGGTCTGCAATTTCGCCGGTGGGAACTGCGCTTTTCCCCCGAATTCTGGGGAAAATTCATCCAGTACGCCATCAACAAGACAACGCCTGGAATCATCCCCTGGCTGATTGGATTTGCCTTCTTCACCTTTGCCTCCTTCCGCTGGCGAGTGGTCGGGCTCTGCGCCTTCGCGGCCTGGCTGGCGGGGCCGCTTGTCTGGTCCAATCTCTTCCACGTGCACGACTACTACTATTACTCGACCACGGTGTTCGGGTTCATGTGGATAACCATGGCGGCCGCCGGCCTTTCAGAAAGATGGAAGGCCATGCGGATTCCGATGCAGTCGGCCCTCGCCGTACTGGCCCTCTCCATGGCCCTGACGTATCCATTCCGCTCCTACTACAAGGCACAAGTCAACGACTGGGGAAGGGACAAGGCCGATTTCGCCGCGGAACTTGCGGGAGAGGTTCCGGAGGACGGCGCCTTCCTTGTCATCGGGGAGGACTGGAATCCCATTCTTGCCTACTATTCGGAACGTTACGCCCTGATGCTGAGATGGCCGAACGAGGAGCGGGGCCCCCGCTTCGCCGAGGCGCTGGAACGCATGCAGGCCGAGAACAGGCAATTCGCCGGGGCGGTTGTGCGAATGGATTCGCCCATGGCGGAACAGGCCCCGGAGGTTCTGATGCGATTCGGCTTCAGCAAGGAACCCCTTCTCATTTCACGTAGCGGGAATTTAAGGTATTATCCCGCAGAATAGGCCCGAAGGCATGTGGCAGCAAAGGGTTGCCTTTACAAGGAAAATAGTGTAAATGATTTTCCTCACGCTTTATGAGCAACCTCCTCGTTCTCCTCGCTCCGCACTACCAGGTCTTCGATCCGGTGGAATGCCGGCCGTACTGCCTGAACTACACAAACAGCGACGGCGAGCTGGCCGCCACGCGTTTCACGTACAATGCGAAGGGGCTCTGCGACACGGCCTATTACCAGAACATAACGGGCAGCCGGTCCTCGCGGAACTTCCACGAATTCGACAAGGCGGGCCGGATGGTCCGGAAGTATCGGGAATATAATGACGGGGAGACCTCTACCGAATGGTTCACCTACGGCGAGGACGGCCACCTGGCCGAGGAGCGCTTCGAGAACTCGAAAGGGGTCCGGGGGACGACACGGTACCGGTACGACCCGGACGGGCGGTTGACCGGAATGGCCTGCGATGCCTTCAAGGGATGGTTGAAGGGGGAGATTTCCTTCACCTTCGACGAGCAGGGCAAACGCACGGCGGGGAGGATCCGCAGGGAGGGGTCGGTTTTGGGATCCATTGAATACCAGTATGACCGGCACGGAAACCTGATCCGGGAGCACTGGGATTTCGGAGGAGACTGGTCACAAACTTTCCTGCACGTCTACGAGCCGATCCTCCCGGGCAAGGGATGAGCGTTCAGGCCTGTTCCAGGATGGCGTTGAAGGTGGCGCTGGGGCGCATCGCGGCGGAGGCCCGTTGCTCATCGGGTTGATAATATCCACCAATGTCGACCGGGCTCTCCTGGACGGACAACAATTCGTCGACAATCCTCTCCTCGTTTACCGCCAGCGAAGCGGCGAGCCGGGTGAACCGTTCCCTGAGATCCGGATCCTCCTCCTGTTGCGCCAGGCACTGCGCCCAGTACAGGCAGAGATAGAAATGGCTTCCCCGGTTGTCAATTCCGCCGAGTCGCCGGGTCGGGGACTTGTTGTTTTCGAGAAACCGGGCATTGGCGGCATCGAGGGTCTTCGCGAGCACCCGGGCCTTTGCGTTATCCTGCGTCTTGGCCAGATGATCCAGGGAGGCGGCGAGGGCGAGGAATTCACCAAGGGAGTCCCACCGGATGTAGTTCTCCGCGATGAACTGCTGGACGTGCTTCGGGGCGGATCCGCCGGCGCCGGTCTCGAAGAGCCCCCCACCCTTCATAAGGGGAACGATGGAAAGCATCTTGGCGCTGGTACCGACCTCGAGGATGGGAAAAAGATCGGTAAGGTAATCCCGCAGGACATTGCCGGTCACGGAAATGGTATCCTTCCCTTCCCGTATCCGCTGCAGGCTGAAGGTACAGGCCTCCGTGGGGGCGAGGATATGGATTTCCAAACCGCTTGTATCGAGACGGGAGAGTTCATCCTGGACCTTGCGGATGATTTCCGCGTCGTGTGCGCGCTTCTCATCGAGCCAGAACACGGCCGGCGCCCCGGTTTCCCGCGCGCGCCTGACCGCCAGTCGCACCCAGTCCCGGACCGCGGCGTCGCGGCTCTGGCAGGCGCGCCAGATATCGCCGATCTCCACGCCATGGCGCAGCAGAGCGGCGCCCTTCGCATCCACCACGCGCACCTCTCCCTTCGCGGGGATTTCAAAAGTCTTGTCATGGGAGCCGTACTCCTCGGCCTTCTGGGCCATGAGCCCGACGTTGGGCACGGAGCCCATGGTCCGCGGATCGAAGGCCCCGTGCTTTTTGCAGGAATCGATGACGGACTGGTAGACACCGGCATAGCTGCTGTCGGGAATCACAGCCAGGGTGTCCTGCAGCTTTCCACCGGCATTCCACATCTGGCCCGAGGTGCGGATCATGGCCGGCATGGAGGCGTCGATGATGATGTCGCTGGGCACATGGAGGTTGGTGATCCCCTTGTCGGAATTGACCATGGCCAAGGCCGGGCCCTTATCGTAAACGGCCTGGATATCGGCCTCGATCTCCCTGCGCTTCTGCTCCGGAAGCCGGTCCAGCTTGTTGAGGAGGTCCCCGAAGCCGTTCCGGAAGCTGACTCCCAGCTCCTGCAGGACCGGGCCGTGCCTTTCCACCAGATCCTTGAAATACGCCTCCACGGCATGCCCGAAGATGATAGGATCGGAGACCTTCATCATGGTCGCCTTCATGTGCAGGGAAAAGAGGAGGTCGGCTTTCCGGGCCCGTTCCACCTGCTCCTCAAGGAAACGAACAAGGGCCTTTTTCCTCATCACCGTCGCGTCAAACACTTCCCCCGGCGTGAGAGCGATGTTCTCCCGCAGAACCGTCACCGCGCCGTCCTCCCCGACAAACTCGATCCGGACCGTGGTCTCATCGGGCACCGTCACCGACTGCTCGTTGGAGCGGAAGTCGTCCTTCCCCATGGTGGCCACAGCGGTCTTCGAATCGGCGCTCCACTGTCCCATCGGATGCGGATGCTTGCGCGCGTACGCCTTCACGGAAGCGGGGGCCCGGCGGTCGGAATTCCCCTCGCGCAGGACGGGATTGACGGCACTGCCCTTGACCCGGTCATAGCGGGCCCGGATTTCCCGCTCCTCGTCAGTACCGGGTGTGTCCGGGTAATCCGGCAGGGGGTAGCCCTTTTCCTGCAACTCGGCGATTGCCGCCTTCAACTGGGGCATCGAGGCGCTGATATTCGGCAGTTTAATGATGTTGGCCTCCGGTTCCTGGGTCAGTTGGCCGAGGTAGGCGAGGTCGTCGCTGAGGCGCTGGTCCTCGTCCAACCGGTCCGCAAACTGGGCGAGGATCCGGCCCGCGAGGGAAAGGTCCCGTATCTCGACATCGATGCCGGCAGGCTTCGTGAAGGTGCGGAGAATCGGAAGAAAGGACAGGGTCGCCAACGCCGGCGCCTCGTCCGTCCAAGTGTAGATGATTTTGGGGGATTTGGCCATGATTCCTGCTGAAAGCCCAAAGACTGTGCGGCAATCGGCAAACGGTGCAACAGGAAACCGGGCCGAAGTCCGGCTTCTCACTCAGCAGCGTGCGACATCCGCGGCCGCCCCAAGCCCGATTGCTTCCCTGCCGATGACAATCAAGTCATACGGATCCCCACGACCGCGGATCTGCTCAAGTGCGGTGTCCCGTTTCACGGCTCCTGCTCCCATGCCATGGCCCGCTCAACCGCACGATTCCAGCCCGCGCGCAGGCCGGCCACACTTTCCGCATCCATTGCCGGCTGGAAGCGGTCGGCTTCCCGCCAGTTGCCGGCGGTTCCGTCGATGTCATCCCAGATCCCTACGGCCAGCCCGGCCAGATAAGCCGCACCGAGAGCCGTGGTCTCGACGCATTCCGGCCGGATGACGTCCGCCTGCAACAGGTCGGCCTGGAACTGCAGGAGAGGATCGCTGCGCGAGGCGCCCCCGTCGACCCGCAGCTCCTTCAGGGGCAGGCCGCTGTCCTTTTCCATGCAGGTAATGAGGTCGGCCGACTGGTAGGCGATCGAGTCCAGCGCCGCACGGCAGAAATGCGCGCGATTGGTCCCCCGGGTGATCCCGATGGCCAGTCCGCGCGCCCCGGGATCCCAGTGCGGAGCTCCCAGCCCCGCAAAGGCGGGGACGATGTAGAGGCCGTGGCTGTCCTCCACGGTTTGCGCCAACCGGTCGCACTCGGAGGCCGAATCAATGATCCTCAACTCGTCGCGGAGCCACTGGACAACCGCCCCGCCGATAAAGACCGAACCCTCGAGGGCGTAGGTCGTCTCCCTGCCGATCTTCCAGGCAATCGTCGTGAGCAGGTTGTTTCCTGACATCACCGGCTCCCCACCGGTGTTCATGAGCAGGAAGCAGCCGGTTCCATAGGTGTTCTTGGCCATTCCCGGGCGAAAGCAGGTCTGCCCAAACAGGGCCGCCTGCTGGTCCCCCGCGATCCCCGCGACCCGAACGCCCGAGGGATGCAGGCCCGTAGCGATTCTTCCATACACTTCGCTGCTGGAACGGATTTCCGGAAGCATGCCGCGTGGCACCTCGAGGATCCCGAGCAGCTCGTTGTCCCAGTCCCCCGTGTGGATGTTCATCATCAGCGTGCGGGAGGCGTTGGTCGCGTCGGTGACGTGCACCTTCCCCCCCGTGAATTTCCAGATCAGCCAACTGTCGACCGTCCCGAACAGCAGCTCCCCGCGCTCCGCCATCCCGCGCGCCCCCTCCACGTTGGCCAGGATCCAGTTCAGCTTGGTTCCCGAAAAATAGGGATCCAGCAACAGCCCGGTCTTTTCCCGGAAGGTATCCTCCAGACCCTCCTCCTTCCGCTGGCGGCACCAGGCCGCGGTCCGCCGGTCCTGCCAGACGATCGCCCGGTACACCGGTTCCCCCGTTTTGCGCTTCCAGACCACCGTCGTCTCCCGCTGGTTGGTGATCCCCACCGCCGAAATCGCCCCCGCGTCCAGGTTCGCCATGGAAACCGCCTCCGCGGTCACCGCACCCTGGCTCGACCAGATGTCCCCCGGGTCGTGCTCCACCCAGCCCGGCCGCGGGTAATGCTGCGCAAACTCCTTCTGCGCAAGGGCGACCACCCCCCCGCTCCCGTCGAACACGATCGCCCGGGAACTGGTCGTCCCCTGGTCAATGGCCAATATGTACGGTTCCTTCACCGGTCTGTCCTCCTTCCCCCCAACAGTAAAGGGAACCAGCCCCCACCTTTCAAGGGAAGTCTTGCCCATCCCCGGCAACTGGTAACAAATGCCCTTGACTGCATATTCTTTTTGTGGAATATAAAGCAGCAATGAACCCGGTGAATGTCTACAAGGGCCTCTGCGACGTCCAGCGCATGCGGATTCTGAACCTGCTGCGGGATGGACCGCTGTGCGTTTGTCACCTGATGGAGGTCCTGGAGGCCGACCAGGTGAAAATCTCAAAGCAACTACGGTACATGAAGCGTCTCGGGCTGGTGGAGAGCGAGCGAGCCGCGCAGTGGATGATTTACCGCCTGGCGGATAGGGCAAACCCTCTCCTGGAGGAGAACCTCGAGAGCCTGCGCGCGCACTGCGGAAAGTGGACCCGGTTCAGCGAGGATGACGGCAAGGGCCGGGCAATCCGGAAGCGGATCGAGCAGGAATCCCCGCCCTGTGCGGAGGGGGTCGGGTCCCGGGGGAACGCCTCATGAGCAAGCCCAAGATCCTCATTCTGTGCACCGGAAACTCCTGCCGCAGCCACATGGCGGAAGGGATCCTGCGCCAGGCCGCGGGGGACCTGCTGGAGGTGCACAGCGCGGGCTCGGATCCGGCCGGCTACGTCCACCCGTTGGCCATCGAGGTGTTGGCGGAGATCGGCATCGACCTGTCCGGGCACAGCTCGAAACACGTGGAGCGGTTTTTTGAAGACCGTATCGACGCGGTCATTACGGTTTGTGACAACGCGAGGGAATCCTGCCCGGTCTTCCCCGGCGGGCCCGTCCACCACCACTGGGGATTCGAGGATCCTCCAAAGGCCGCGCGGGAGGGGGAGACGGAAAAGGACGCCTTCCGCCGCATCCGGGACGAGATCCGGAAGACTTTCGAGGCCTACGCGGCCGGATACCGCGAAGGACGGAAACCATCAAATTAAAGGAAGCCATCCATGACAACGACGGAAACATCACAAAAGCACGAGAACGAATCCCGCGAAAAGCCCGGTTTTTTCAAGCGGCTCTTCAAAAAGCTGGACGCCAGCATGAAGGAGAAGGCGGAAAAGCAGGCGGAGGAGGGATGCTGCTGCGACAGCGGGAAGGACAAGGGCGGTAAATGCTGCTGAAATTCATCGACCTGCTGGTCCATGACTGGCTCGGGCTGGATTCGGAATCCCGGCTCGCGGGCGCCCTCCACTTTTTCATCTACGACACGCTGAAGATCTTCCTGCTCCTGGCGGTAATGATCTTCGCGATCGGGGTGGTGCGGACCTACCTGCCGCAACACAGGCTGAAGCGCTGGATGGGCGCGGGGGGGCTCTGGGGGAATTTCGTGGCCGCCCTTTTCGGGGCCGTCACGCCCTTCTGTTCCTGTTCCTCCATTCCCATCTTCATCAGCCTCCTGAAGGCCGAAGTCCCGCTGGGAGTGACCTTTTCCTTTCTCATCACCTCCCCCATCATCAACGAGTACCTGGTCATCCTCATGGGCGGGGAATTCGGGGTGCCGATCACCGTGGCCTACGTGGGCAGCGGGCTGCTCATTGGGACCGTCACCGGGGCGGTCCTGGGAAAAATGCGCCTGGAGAAGCACCTGGAAACGGACATCACGGGGTCCCTGCACGAGGGGGAAGCGACAATCAGGCACACCCTGCAAACCCGCATCCGCTACGGTTGGGACGAGGCGGTCGGAGTGATCCGGCAGATCTGGATCTGGGTGCTGGTGGGGGTGGCCCTCGGGGCCCTCATCCACAATTACGTGCCCCAGGAATCCATCCACCGGGTCATGGAAGTGACCGGAATCTTTTCCGTCCCCATCGCCACCACCCTGGGCGTGCCCCTGTACGGCAGCTGCGCGGCGATCGTTCCCGTGGCCGTGGTGCTCTTTGAAAAGGGCATCCCCCTCGGCACCGCCCTCGCCTTCATGATGGCCATGGCCGCCCTCAGCCTCCCGGAGGCCGTCATGCTCCGCCGCACCATGCGCCTCATCCTCATCGGCCTCTATTTCGCCGTCACCACCGTCGCCATCATTCTTACTGGATACTTGCTAAATGCGCTGTCGGGCCTTTTGGTTTAACCTTAGCTAATGATTCCGATAAGAATTCTTACGTTCCTCGCCATCCTGACCCTGGCTGGGCCAGCCTTGGCGGAGCTGGTCATTGCTCCGATCGGGGACAGCATCACACAAGGGGACAGCAACCACAAGAGTTACCGCTACCACCTGTGGAAAAAGCTGGTGGACGTGGAGGTGGTGAGCGATCTTGCGGGCTCCCACAAGGGGCACCATAACGGCGATCCCTCCTTTCCGGATTACAAGGGGAAAGACTTTGACCGCGACCATGAGGAGCACTGGGGATGGCGCATCGACCAGATCCTGAACCATATCGACGACTGGCTGGGCGGGTACACTCCCGACATTGCCCTTGTGCACCGCACCTTGGGACCAACGACCTGTACCAAGGCCAGAGTCCGGAAAGCACCCTCCAGGAAATGGAGACCTTGATCGGGAAACTCCGTGCCACCAATCCGGAGGTCGTGATTCTCCTCGGGCAGGTCATGCTGCAAGGGAGCAACTACGATGCCTACCGCGCCGGGCTTGGGCAAGTGGCACAGGACAAAAGCACGGCCCAGTCGCCGGTGGTGATCGTTGATCATCATGACGGCTGGGACCCGGCGCTTCATACCTACGACGGGGTCCACCCGAACGAACTCGGTGAGGAAAGAATGTCCCGGTCCTGGTTTGCGCGGATGGCCCCTTTTCTGGAGATCAGGATCAAGGTTGCCGTCACGCGGCAGGCCGACGAGTTGCATCTCAGCTTTCCCGCCGTTGAGGGAATCACCTATTCCCTGTACCGGAGCACCGACCTGACAAAATGGGAATTGCAAGGGCAGGCGCTTGCCGAGGACACCAGCCACACTTTTACCCACCCGCTACCCCCTTCAAGACGGTATTTCTTCAAGGTTGGGTTTTAAAGCGGCCGTGATTACCGTTCCATGAGCCCACCCATGCCGCCCGGCATGGAAAACCTCTGGAATCCAGGCGGCGGCTGGAAGAGGGCGTCGTCCACCTTCTTCTTCTCGATCCGGGTGATGGTCATCCGGTATTCGGGCTTGTCGCCCTTGTAACCGTTGACTTCAAGCGGAAAAAAGGCGGAAAGGCCCGTGAATTTCCGCATGGGATCGGAGGCCCCGCCAAACATGGGGTTGTGGACGAAGGGCATGGAACCCAGCTCTTCCGAGGCCCAGATCTCCGTTTTCCCGCCCTCGTTCTCCACAATGAATTCATGTGCGGTGTAGCCCTGGATTTCCCTGGTCCGGCCCGTTTTCTTGAAGGGGATCTCACCGGGCTCTTCCTGTGGAGGCGCGGATCCCGGCCCGGGGCCGGTCATTTCCCCTTTGAGGGGCATTTCCATGTACATCCGCTGTTCAGGCATGAGGACCAGCATCGTCGACATGCCCTCCCGGAAGATCATTTCCCCGGGGGCGTCCCCGCCCTTCATTTTCATGTGGATGTCGCCCTCCTTGGTCGTGACCGACAGGGTCGCCTTCTCGCCCTCGGCGTCCACCGTCATGTCAAAGCTTCCCTCGAACGGCTCCGTGGCGCAGAGCCGCAGGGCGAAGAGGAGTAAAAACAGGATGCGGATTGAGCGTTTCATGATGCGTATCCTAACCGGGCACGGTTCCCTTGCAAATGAAAAGAGGCGGCAGGAGGAGCGGCTTGACGTCCCGGATTCCAGCCACGAGAAACAATGGGATGCCGCGTCAGATCAGTGAGATCCTCCTCCTCCACCATTCGCATACCGATATCGGGTACACGCATGGGCAGGCCGCCCTGTGGGAATTGCAGAGCCGGTTCATTGAACGGGCGATACTCCTCTGCGAGGAAACGGCGGGGCATGCACCGGAGGAGCGCTTCCACTGGACCTGCGAATGCACCGCTCCCCTTCTGCGGTGGATGTCCACGGCCGAAGCCGGGGAGATCAACCGCTTTCGGGCCTGCGTTGAAAGGGGCCAGATCGGGGCCGGCGCGTTACACCTTCACTACACGCCATTGATTCCGGCCGCCGCCTACTGGCAAAGCCTGCGTCCATTGTCCAGGCTGCGCAGGGAGCTTGGATTGCCACTCAAGGTCGGGCTCAGCCATGACGTCAATGGATTGCCATGGCCGGTGACCGGCCTGCTCCAACAGGCGGGCCTGGAGTTGCTGGTCATGGCGGCCAACATCGTTTACGGGGCACATCCCCTGACCCGACCCCTCGTCTTCAACTGGATTGGCCCGGATGGCAAGCCGCTCCTGTGTATGAACGCGGAACACTACAATGCCTTCAGTCGCGAAACGAATTTCCATCTGGGGGACACGGGCCGGATGGCCCGCGGACTGCATGGCTACCTCGAACGGAAGCTTCCAGAAGACTGGCCGTACGACTTCGCCTTTCTCACAGCCACCCATCCGCATTTCGCCGACAATAATCCACCGGTGCCGGAGCTTCTGGCCATGGTCCGCCGATGGAATGCCGAGGGCCGCGAACCCTTCATCCGTCTGGTACAGCCCGAGGAGCTGCTCAGGCGCATCCGCGGCGCGGGGGTCGAAATCCCGTCCCATGCGGGGGATTGGACCGACTATTGGAATTTCGGGTGCGGATCGAGCGCCGCCGAGACGATGGTCAATCGTGCCAACCATGGGCGATTGCGCGCTTCCAGCCTCCTCGCCTCCGCCGGGGCAACCGGTGACGCCCGCACCCACCGCGCAATGCAACGGGCCCGGGAACTCGCCTTGCTGTGGAACGAGCACACATGGACCGCCTCCCGCACCCTCGCCGGAACCGCCGCCGATGAACTGCGGAGCCAGTGGATACAGAAGGCGACGAATTGCTGGACAGCCCAGTCGCTTTCCACCTTCGCCCTGCGTGAACAGCTGGAACAGGTTTCGGGAGAACAAAAGGGCCGGAAAGTCGGCGGCCTGTTGCTCTACAACCCCTCCCCGCTGGAACGCCGCGAGGGGATCCGGCTGCCCGGGCTACTGGCCGATTCCTTCTGGACCGGTTCACCCGTGGGGGACGGGCATACGCCGGAGGGCGAGGCAAGGGAGGGCCGGCGCGAGTGGGACCATCTGGAAAGCAGATTGCACCAACTCGAGCAATTGAAGCTCCGGCTGGACGGAACGGAAAGATGGACCGAGCCTCTCTCCGTTGAACCCTATTCCGTGCGGTGGATACCGGCTTCCGCAGTAAGGCCCTCGCCGCGGCGGCGCAAGTCGTTGGACCCGGCACTTGGCTCGACATCCTGCAACGGGCTTTTCCTGCGCTGGGATCCCGCCGGGGGAGGAATCCTGGAGGCCGGCGATGAAAACGCGGGGGTCCGCCTGAAGGCCGGAAGGTATCCAGTATTTGGATACGTCCATGAATCACCCGAGCCGGGGCAAATCTCGCCGGAATATTCCGGGCGCGAGGCCTTTTTCAACTTTGACTGGGATCGCATCCACGCCGACGTACCCGGGTGGCGGACGGACTGGCGTGCGAGGCTGCGGGGACCGACGAAATTGGTTGATCTCGAGATCCATGACGATGCCGAGGGGGTTTCACTCAAGCAGGCCTGGGAGGCTCCGGGCGTTGACAAACTCGTCCAGCGCACGGTTCTCCTGAGGGATCGGCGTTCCATCCGCTTCGAGGCCTCCTTCCGCATGCGCCGGACCGAGACACCGGAAAGCGTGTGCTTCGTGTTTCCGTCCACCCTTGGGATTGGCTGGCGGGCCCATTTCGACACCGCGGATATTCCCCTTGAAATCGAGACCGAACAGCTTCCCGGTGTGAATCTCGACTTTGTCACCGTCGGGAATTGGATATGCGCCCACGATTCTTCCGGCGCCCTTCTGCTTGCGTGCCCCGACGCCCCTCTGGTCCAGGTGGGGGACTTCAGCTTTGCCCGGAGACGGCGCTGTATTCCCCGCGAACCGCAGCCTCTCCTTATCGGCTGGGCAACCAACAACTACTGGATGACCAACTTTCCGCCAAGTCAACCGGGACCCGTGACGGTGCGGTATGAAATGAGTTTCCCTGATGAATACGACCCGTGCCGCTGCTCACGCCTCGCAACGGCCCTTGCCCAACCGCTGGACTGGCATCCCGTCATGGGGGCCTGCCCCGACAAAGCCATGAGGCTTGCGGCAGTCGAGCCGCCGGATCTCCGCATCCTCGACCTCTGGAAGGACGGGCAGGATTGGCGGGGATTGTTGGCCAACGAGGCCTCGGAGGCGATGGATACGGGGGTTTGCCTGCCACCGGGGGGGCTTGCATGGAATGGGCGCCTTCAGGGCCGTGAAATCCGTGAAGTCATTCTCGGGGAGGGCTGTTCAGGTTGAGCCTGTGCCGCCGGTCCACACCTTGAGGTATTTTTCGCGCAGCAACCGCCAGGCAACCACGAAAAAAGCGGTGAGCGGAATGGCGAGGATCATGCCGAGGAGGCCGTCGAGGGCGGTGCCCCAGAAGAAAATCGCGATGATGATGGTGAGGGGGTGCAACCCCGTCCGGTTTCCCATGATCCGGGGGGTCAGCAGGTAGCCCTCGATGAGCTGGACAACAATGAAGATGCCGAGGGCAATGGCCGCCAGCCAAAGCCCGCCACCCGGTTGCAGGTAGGCGACCGGAAGGACCGTCCCGAGGCCGATGATCGTGCCAAGGTAAGGGATGATGTTGAGCAGGCCGATCGCCAGGCCGATAAAGAAGCCGAAGGTGATTCCCGCCAGGCTGAACCCGGTGGAAAGCAGGACGCCCATGATCAGGCCGATCAGGATCTGTCCCTGGAAGAAGGTCCCGATGCTTTCGACAAAATGCCTGCCAAGGAACAGGACGTCGTCGCGGATGTCCTCACGCACCCATGACAGCTGGTCCGCGATCTCCGCCCGTGAAACCGGATTCGATTTCAGGAAAAAGAAGAGGTAAACCGGTATGATGGCCGTGGCGGCGGTAAGGCCGAACACCGCCATGAAATACCGGTGCCCGACTGATGCGGCGGCAAGGGCGAGGGAGCGGGCGTTTTCCGCGAGTTGTGCCTTGGCTTGCTCGCCAAGGTTGGCCAGCGTGTCCTCGCCGAAGGTCTCGGTCAGGAAGGTCAGTAATTGCGGGAAGCCTGTGGCCACCAGTTTCCGCAGGGATTCATAGATCTCCGGAAGGGAATTGAAGAATTGGATGGACTGGGAAATGACAATGGGGAGGATCAGCCAAAGGAACGCCGCCAGCACCAGCACCATGAGCAGGTAAAGGGCGATGGTCGCGCCCAGGCGGCCCAACCGGGTCCGGTTCTCGATGAAATTCGCCACCGGGCGCAGCAGGCCGGCCAGGATCCCGGCAATGGCCAGCGGCAGCAGGACCGTGGAGAACTGCGTGGCAATCGCGGTAAGCACCCGGAACAGGATGAACAGCAGGACGCAGATGACAAAAAGGGACAGTCCGGCAAGCGCCGTGGTGACAAGGCGGTGCTGTAGCGGCGTGAGGACAAGGCCACCCTGCCTGCGGCCGCCGGGCGTGGGCGATGGATCAACACTCATGGCGCCACCATACAGGCACCCGCCCCGCGGGCAACAGGATAAGTGCACCGGCCTGCCTTGTCCCGGCCCCGGGCAGCTGCATCCTGCGCGGATCCATCGAACAGGAATTAGCGGCGAAAAAAGCGGGTCTTTGGCAGGCTGATATGCCTGCTGTTATTATACAGGTTATCACCATGGAGACGAAAGTGCGCCAAATTGGCAACTCCCTGGGAATCGTCTGCCGAAGGAGGCCGTGCAGGCCATGCATGTCGAGGAGGGATCAGCCCTTTCCATCACCCGCGGGGCGAACAATTCGGTGAACCTGACCCGGAGAAGCCGGGATTCGGGGAAGTGATGAAAGTGGCGGAAGAAGAAATGCAACGCTACCGGAACGCCTTGAGGGAGCTCGCCAAATGAAGGAGCCATTCTGGTTGAAAAAGGAAATGCTTCTGGCGATCCATGGCGGGTTACTGGCCCGGTTTGGCGATATGCCGGGAATTCGCGATGAAGGAATGCAAGAATCCGCCTTGAACCGGCCCCGAGAGGTCTGCCACTACAGTGATGATACAACGCTGGCGGCATTGGCGGCCGCCTACACGGCAGGCCTGGCCAAGAACCATCCATTCCTGGACGGAAACAAGCGGATCGGTTTCATGGCCGATTACACCTTCATAGGGGTGAACGGAACGCAACTGACGGTTCAGGAAGAGGAGGCGGTCCTCCTGATTCGCGGGCTGGCAGCCGGTGAAATCGAGGAGGCGGCCTACGCCCGGTGGCTGGAGGATGGGTCCAATTCCTCTCAGCCCAAACAGCGTGGTATTCCACCCGGCCGGAAATGAAGACAGCAATCCTGCGTGCTTGAAAACCCGGTCCCCTCATGTAGAACCGGGCCTGTGATGAAGGAAACGAACCCATCCACGGTCCGCTGGGGCGTCATCGGCGCCGGGAACGTCTGCGAATACAAGAGCGGACCGCCGCTGTACAAGCTCCCGAACGCATCCCTTTCGCTGGTGTACAGACGGGACCGCAAAGCCGGGACCTCCTTCGTGGAGCGCCACGGCCACGGGCGCTACGTGGACCGACTGGAGGATCTGCTGGAATCGGATGAGATCGACGCCGTCTACGTGGCCACCCCGCACGCCCGGCACGCGGAGCAGACCATCGCCGCCCTGCGTGCGGGCAAGCCGGTGATGGTGGAAAAGCCCATGGCCATCAACACCCGCGAATGTGATGAAATGGTGGCTACCGCCCGCGAAACCGCCCTCCCCCTCGGGGTCGCCTACTACCGGCGCGGATATCCCAGCATCGCCAGGCTGCGCGAGCTGATCACCGACGGGGCGATCGGGCGTGTGCAAACCGCGGCCTTCAACAACGAATTCCCGACCAGCCACCGGCTCGACCTGGTCCATTGCCTCTTCGGGGACATCACCCAAGCCCGGACCCTGCCGGGAAACAACGACCCCTATTCCTTCGAGTCGACCATCGACCGCTTCGAGGTCCGCACGGAAGGGGATGTGGTGGTCCGCATGATGACCGGCTGGAGCGAGTCGGGCATGCCCGAGGCCATCCGCGTCGACGGCGAATCCGGCACGCTCCACCTGCACGACCTCAAGGGCGGTCGCCTCAGCCTGGTCCGAAACCGAACCACGGAAGAACTGGACTGCGGCACCCTCCCCTACACCCACTGGGGGCTCTTCGACAACTTCAACCGCCATCTCCTGGAGGGCGTTCCCCTGCTCTGCGACGGTGTCGAGGGCCGCAAGTCCACCGTCATTCTCGATTGCCTGCAGGCCATTCGCACCCCGAGGGAATGGGTGGAGGTAGACTATCAAGGCTATTGACTGCGTCGAACAGGATGCCTTCATCCAAATTTCAGTAATCCATCAAAACACCCTCATCGATGATCAATCGGATTACCGTTTCCCCTTCCCCGACGATTCGCTTGCCACTTCTTGACCGCAGGTGGACACGGACGGAGAGACCGTTTCGTTCAGCACGGTCGAAATGAACTCACATCAATGGTGACCAAGGTACCAGAGCAGACAGCAGCGCGTGCCCCGGGCAGGAATCCAGCCCCCGTTTTTTTCAGGAGACAGCCACAGTCAACCATGAAAGGACAAGTAATCACCACTTTGCCACCAAGCGAGAAAATTACTTGCCAGTTGTCAGGCGTCGAAAACGCTCTACCGTTTTAGGCAATGGAACCTGTATCCAACGACAGTCTGGTCATCGCCGGAAAGCATTTCGGTTCCCGCTTGTTCATCGGGACGGGAAAATTCAGTTCCGGCGAGGCCATGCGGGAAGCGTGCCGCCGTTCGGGGACGGAAATGGTCACCGTGGCCCTCAAGCGGGCAGGCCTGCGCGAGCGGGATCCCTTCGCGGATATCCTCGACTACCTGGAACCGGACCGCTACCAGCTCCTGCCGAACACGGCGGGGGCGATGAACGCGGAAGAGGCGGTGCGCATTGCCCGCCTCGCCGAGGCGGCCGGTCTGCCCAAATGGATCAAGCTGGAAATCCACCCCGATCCGAATTACCTGCTGCCGGACCCGATCGAGACCCTCAAGGCGGCGGAAATCCTCGTCAAGGAGGGCTTCACCGTCCTGCCGTACATCAACGCGGACCCGGTGCTGGCGCAACGCCTTCAGGACGCGGGCTGCGCCACCGTGATGCCGCTGGGCTCCCCCATCGGGTCGAACCGGGGGATCGAAACCGAGGCGCAAATCCGGATCATCATTGAGCAGGCGCGGGTCCCGGTGGTCGTGGATGCGGGAATCGGGGCCCCGAGTCATGCCGCCCGGGCCATGGAAATGGGCGCCGATGCGGTGCTGGTGAACACGGCCATTGCCATTGCCGCCGATCCGGCCGCCATGGCGGAGGCCTTCGCCGGGGCCGTCCGCGTCGGCCGGCAGGCTTTCCGGATCGGGCTCGGGGAGACCAGCTCCGCCGCTTCGGCGACCAGCCCCCTGACCACCTTCCTTGGAAACTGAAGAGGCGAGCCAAATGTCCTTTTCCGAAACCTTTGCGGATCTGCCCATTGAAAACTGGCGCCAGTTGGCGGAAAACGCCACCGCCGCCCAGGTGGACCGTGTCCTGCGGCAGGGCCATGCCCGGAACCTGGAAGACTTCGCCGTCCTCCTCTCTCCGGAAGCGGGAACAAAACTGGAGGAACTCGCCCGCCTGTCCCAGCGGATCACGCAGAAGTATTTCGGCAAGACGATCCGGCTCTTCGCCCCGCTCTACCTTTCCAACGAATGCGTCAATATCTGCAGGTATTGCGGATTCTCGCGCAACAACCCGATTCCCCGCATCACCATCCCCGTGGAACAGGCCGTCGAGGAGACGCGAAAGCTGGCCTCCCAGGGGTTCCGTTCCCTCCTCCTGGTGGCCGGAGAGCACCCGAAGTACGTCTCCAACGGGTATGTCGAGGAAGTCGTGCGCAAGTGCCTCCCGGTCATGCCCAGCATCTCCCTTGAGCTGGGACCGCTGGAAACGGAACCCTACCGCCCGCTGGTGGAGGCCGGTTGCGAGAACCTGGTCGTCTACCAGGAAACCTATCATTTGCCGACCTACCGGGAACTGCATGTAGCCGGTCCGAAAAAACACTACCACTGGCGCATGGACACACCCGAACGGGCCTATGCCGCGGGTTTCCGCCGGCTGGGGATCGGGGCCCTCCTCGGGCTCTACGACTGGCGCTACGAGGCGCTTGCCGTGGCCTCCCATGCCCGCTACCTGAACCAGCGCTGCTGGAAGGCGCAGGTCTCCATCAGCCTGCCCCGGATGCGCCCGGCCGCCGGGGGATTCCAGCCGGAAGAACGCTTCCTGATGAGCGACCGCGAGCTGGTCCAGTACATCACCGCTCTGCGCCTGCTTCTTCCGCACGCCGGCATCGTCCTCTCCACCCGCGAGCATCCCAGCCTTCGCAACGGCCTGGTCCCGCTCGGGATCACCACGATGAGCGCCGGAGCCTCCACCGAACCGGGCGGCTACAGCCACTTTGACGAGACCCAGTGGAAGCGCACCGACGAGCAGCCGGGCGAACAATTCGCCATTGCCGACGAGCGTCCCCCGAAGGTGATTGCCGAGATGATCCGCAGCAAGGGCTATGAGCCGGTCTGGAAAGATTTTGACCAGTCCCTGGTTCATGCGGAAAGTGCCTGACCACATGACCGAACCACAAGCCATTCAAGTCACCGTCAACGGGAAGCCAGTCTCCACAAGGCCGGGAATTCCCGTCCCGGATCTCCTGCAATCCCTCGACATGAACCCCGAACGGGTCATCGTGGAATGGAACGGCATGGCCAAAACGCGCGAGGAATCCGCGAAAATCGAACTGGCCGGGGGAGATGTCCTCGAGGTCGTGCGGATCGTTGCCGGGGGATGAAGGATTCCTCCCCCACAACCCATCCCACTCCCGCCGGGGTCTTCGTCACCCTGGACAAATTGACCTATGCCTACCATCTCATCCGGGACATGCCGGAGCGGCCCCACATGTTCACATACCACCTGACGATCCACAACCAGTCGTCCCGGACCATCGCCATCCTGGCGCGCAAATGGGTCCTCCGCTACGGGGACGGGGAAGTGGATGTCATCGAGGGGGATAAAGTGATTGGGAAAACCCCGGAGCTGGCACCCGGAAAGACGTTTTCCTACGCCTCGTTTCATCTGGTCGCCCGCAACGCCCTGGTTGAGGGGGCCTTCCACGGGGTTGACGACGAGGGCAACCAGATCCACGTCCCGATCCCCCCCTTCCAGCTGGAAATCCCCGGAAAGACCGCATGCGACTGACCGACCTCAATCCCCCAGGCGGCATCGGCGCCAATTGCCTGCTGCTCCAGCTCGACTCCCTCAATATCGTCATCGATGCGGGAATGCATCCCAAGCAGTTCGGACGGGCGGCCCTTCCGTGCCTGGAACGCTTGCGGGACCTGCGCATCGACCTCATCTTCCTCACCCATTGTCACCTCGACCACCTCGGGGCCCTCCCCCTCCTTGCCAGGGATCATCCCAACACGCCGGTCATCGCCAGCCGTGATACCACCCAGTACTACAAGCGGATGCTCCAGAATTCCCGCTCGGTCATGGACCGGCAGCGCGTGGAACTGGGCATCGGGGAATATCCCCTCTACGGGTACCGGGACATCGCCGCCTGCACCCGGCAGGTCATCGGTATGCTCCCCGGCCAGCCGCGCCAGTTTGAATCTGAGGGAGGCGAACGCTTGACCTTCAGCCTCCATGAGGCGGGACATATACCCGGCGCGGTGGGCATCCTTCTCGAGCACCGGCATCGCCGCATCTTCCATACCGGGGATGTCCTGTTTTCCGATACCGCGATGCTGGACGGCGCCCGGTTTCCCGCCGGCGACATGGACACCCTCATCGTCGAGACCACCCGGGGCGCAACGAGCCGGAAAGCCTCCCGGGAAGAGGAATTGGACCGGCTCCTTGAGACGATCCATCACACGGCCTCGCACGGGGGCTCCGTCCTCATCCCGGTCTTTGCCCTCGGCCGGATGCAGGAGCTGCTCTGTGTCCTGCACAAGGCCCGTTCCGCGGGGCGCCTCAAGGGCCTCCCGGTCTACGTCAGCGGGCTCGGTATCGAGCTCCTTAACCAATTTGACCAGATTGCCCGCAAGCAGGGGAAGCTGCGCATCCGGAAAAAGATGTTCCGCGAACTCGGGGCCGAGAAACTGCCGGACCGCCACGCGCCCGGAAGCGGACGACCCTCCATCTACCTGCTGAGCAGCGGAATGATGGTGGAGAACACCCCCAGTTACCTCGCCGCCGCGGAAATGCTGGGGTCACACCGGAACACCATCTGTTTCGTCGGATATTGTGACCCGGACACTCCCGGCGGAAAACTACTCAAGGTCCGGCAAGGGGAGAAGTTCCTTTTCAAGCGCCTTCGGAAAACGGTCCCCGCCACCGCCCGTATCGAGAAGTTCGACTTGAGCTCCCACGCAGACCGCGAGGAAATCGTCGCGTTTGCCATGGCCCGGCATCCACGGGCCGTTGTCCTGGTGCACGGGGATCGCGAGGCGCGGGACTGGTTCGCCGCTTCCCTGCGCGGGCTGGACGGAAATTGCAAGGTGGTCGATCCGGTGCCGCTGCAATCGGTTGTGGTTTGATAACCGTTGGATACGGAACGCCCTTTGCAGCCCGGGAAGAGCCGGGCCGGCCTCATTCTTCGTCCGGGGATGCTTCCGGCATCGGGGGCTGCTTGAAGCTGGACTCGAGAATGCCCGGGTTGATCTCCACTTGCTCGATATCGAATTCCTGCCGCAGCTCCCCGTTCACGTAGGTCTCAACCTTGGACGGGACCTTGAGGCCGTTGGTCGCGAAGTGGTCGAGGTAGAGGTGCTTTGTAATGACCAGACCGTCCTCCTCCATTTTCCGGTCCTCCCGTCCGATATCGAGATAGGTTTCCGGGTCGAGGTAGAAACGCACCAGGAGGTCAGGGGCGGTTTGCACCTCGAAGGTGTGCGCCATCTTGTAATTGAAATCCCTTTCCCCGACATACTTGACATCCCAACTGTTCTCCAGGGCCATGAACAACTCACTCGTCACATAGGCGTGGCGCTTCATGGTTTGCACGGTCTCCGGTTCCAAATCCTCCACGGAAGCCAACTCCCCCATCCTGTAGATTGCCCGCCAACTTTCCTTCGGCGTCACCACCGAGACCCATTTGGACAAATGCGTCTGCGCCGCGATCCGCACCATGTCGCCACCCTTCTTGATGATGATCACATCCTGGGTCTGGCCCTCCGGGAAAGTCAGTTTACCTTTGATGCGGATGCTGGTGATCGAGGAAAGCACGTCCACCCCGCCGATGGCCGAAAAATGCTGGTCGAGGACAAAACGCTCCGCATACCCGCCCGGGGTGTCCTCGGGTTCCTTCAGGCCCATTTCCTCCAACTTGCGGACCTCCTCCCCCGCAACCGGAGCCAGCGGTTCCGCCGGCGGGGTGACCTCGCCGTGCCAGTTCTGCAGCACCCAGGTCAGGGCGATGAAAAGGACAACAACGAGGATTCCCGTCAGAATGAGGCGACGCTTGAATCTCCTGCTGGCCATCCGCCAATTGTCCCGGGTGCGCTCGAACATGATCCCTACCTACTAAGGGTCCTTGCCGGAAGAGCAAGCCATTACCTCCCTGTGGAAGGGAAATTGAATTGCCTTTTGGGGGATGATTTTCTCTCCTCCCCCTTTTGGCCAATGGGCCGAACCTTATCTGATGCGGATTTTGTAAAATGACGTCCTCCGAAATACGCCAATCCTTCCTTGATTTTTTCGCGGACAAGGGGCACCACATCGTGCCTTCGGCCTCGCTGATGCCGACCGCCCCGAACCTCCTCTTCACCAATGCCGGGATGAATCCCTTTGTTCCCTACTTTCTCGGCGAGATGGAAGCACCCCACAAGCGTGTGGCAGACACCCAGAAGTGCATCCGGGCCGGGGGGAAACACAACGACCTCGACGATGTCGGCCTCGACACCTACCACCAGACCTTCTTCGAGATGCTGGGCAACTGGTCCTTCGGGGATTATTTCAAGAAGGAAGCCATCGAGTGGGCATGGGAGCTCCTCACCGGGGTGTGGAAATTCCCCAGGGAGCGCCTGTATGTGACCGTCTACCGGCCCGGCGAGGGGGATCCCGCGGAATTCGACCGGGAGGCATGGGAGTACTGGGCGGAGGTGCTGCGCAAAAGCGGGTTGGACCCGGAGGAACGCATTTTGACCAGCGGCAGGAAGGACAACTTCTGGATGATGGGGGAAACCGGCCCCTGCGGGCCCTGCTCCGAAATCCACATGGACCTCACCCCGAGGGGCGACACCCGCGGCAAGCTGGTCAACGCGGATTCCCCCTACTGCATCGAGTTGTGGAACCTCGTCTTCATCCAGTTCAATGCCGACGAGGAAGGAAACTTCACCCCCCTGCGCAACAAGCACATCGATACCGGCATGGGCTTTGAACGCATCTGCGGGATCCTCGGAACCACGGACAACTTCCGCGATTTTTCCAAGCCACCCAGCAACTACAATTGCGATCTCTTCAGCCCGATCTTTGACCGGATCACGGCCATGTCCGGGACCGCATACGGGGCAACCCTCCCGGAGCATCCCCAGCAGCCGACTGCGGAGGAAATGCGCGATATCGCCTTCCGCGCGATCGCCGACCACATCCGGACCCTCTGCTGTTCCATCGCCGACGGGATTCTTCCCGGGAACGAGGGGCGCAACTACGTGCTGCGGCGCATCCTCCGCCGGGCCGTCCTCTACGGGCGTCGCCTGCAACTGAAGGATGGATTCTTCGCCGAACTGGTGGATCCGGTGATCCAGGTCCTCGGTCCCGTTTTCCCGGCGTTGCGCGAGCAGGAATCGGTCATCCGGAAGGTCATCGCCAGCGAGGAGGCCGCCTTTGAGCGGACCATTGAAAGGGGTCTCCAGATGCTGGAGAAAATCTTCGCCTCCGACCCCGATGAAATCAGCGGCGAGGACGCCTTCACCCTGTACGACACGCACGGCTTCCCCCTGGACCTGACGCAGATCATCGCCGGGGAAAAGGGAATCCGCGTCGACACCGCAGGGTTCCAGCGCGAAATGAAGATTCAGCGGGAACGGGCCCGGGCCGCCCGCCAGTCCAGTGTCATCCGCGTCAGCGAGAAGGACGAGGGCAGCGAACCCACCCGCTTCATCGGGTATGAGGCGGACAAGCTGCGCGGCACCGAGGCCACCGTCCTCAAGGTCCTGGCCGAGGGGGACCAGACCCTTGTTGTCCTCGACCGGACCCCGTGTTACGCGGAGATGGGCGGCCAGGTCGGCGACAAGGGCGTCCTCCATGTCGGGGAAACCCATTTTCCGGTGGTCTACACTACCCGCGACACGAACGGCCATATCCTGCATGAGATCAAGGGGAAAATCGGCCCGGAAATCACCGGAAAAACGGCCGTCATCGATGTCGACCTTCCCCACCGGCTGGCAGTGCAGCGGCACCACAGCGCGACCCACGTCCTGCACTGGGCCCTGCGCCTTGTCCTCGGCACGCATGTCCGGCAGGCGGGCTCCCACGTCGGCCCCGATCGGTTGCGCTTCGACTTTACCCATTTCGAACAGATCAGCCCGGAACAATTGCGGAGGATCGAGCACCTCTGCCATGAAAAAATCCTCGGAAACGATCCGGTGAAATGGTACGAGATCCCCTACAGCGAGAAGCCGGAGGACGTCATCGCCTTTTTCGGGGAGAAATACGGGGAGACCGTGCGCGTGGTGGATATCGGCGGATGGAGCCGCGAGCTTTGTGGGGGGACCCATGTCACCGCGACGGGGGAGATCGGGCTCCTGAAGATCGTTTCCGAATCGGCCATCGCGGCGGGGACACGCCGCATCGAGGCCGTCTGCGGCGAGGCCGCCTTCGAGCTGGTGGAAAAGCGCTTCTCGATCCTTTCCGACCTGGCCCATGCGTTTTCCGCAAAGCCGGAGGAGCTGCCGTCGCGGGTTGCCGACCTCCAGGAGCGGCTCGCGGAGGCCGAACGGGCGGTGAAGGACTACAAGGCGCGCGCCCAGTCCAGCCAGGCGGCCGGCCTCAAGGACGAGGTGCGCGAGGTTTCCGGCCTACATGTACTCGCCAAGCAACTACAAGCGGACAACCCGAACGACCTGCGCACCCTCGCCGCCCGCATCTTCAAGGGGCTTGAAAACGGGCTCCTTGTCGCCGGGGCCGTTTTCGGCGGGAAGGTCACCCTCGTGGCGATGGCCTCCGAGGCCGCCATCGAAAAGGGGTACAAGGCCGGCGACATCGTGCGCAACCTCACTTCCCAACTGGGGGGCAAAGGCGGCGGCAAACCCGACTTCGCGATGGGCGGGGGTTCCGAGCCCGGTAAACTCCGGGAAACCCTGGACCAATGGCTTGAATCGGTGACCGAAAACGGATGAACCAGCCAGGCCCACCCGATTTGTCCTCCTCCGAACGCAAGCGCCTCCGCGGCCAGGCCATGCGGCTCAAGCCGGCGGTCATGGTCGGGCGGGCCGGGCCCTCCCCGACGGTCCTGCAGGCCATCGACACCGCCCTCGCCCGCGACGGCCTCATCAAGATCCGTCTCGAGGCACCCGACAAACCCACCCGCAAGGCCTGGCTCAACGAAATCGCCGCCAAAACCGCCTCCACCATCTGCGGCGAGGTCGGCCACACCGCCTCCCTCTACCGCCCCAAACCTTAGTCTCCCGTCCTTCGTCCTTAGTCCTTTGTCCTTAGTCCTGAAAATGAACATCTGGCTCATGAAATCCGAACCCGGGGTCTTTTCCTTCGAGGACCTGCGGAATGCGGACAAGAAAACCACCCTGTGGGAGGGGGTGCGCAACTACCAGGCCCGCAATTTCATGCGCGACGACATGCGCAAGGGCGACCCGGTCCTCTTCTACCATTCCAACTGCAAGGAGCCCGGGATCGTCGGGCTCGCGGAAATCGCCAGTTCCTCCGCCTATCCCGACCCGACCCAGTTTGATCCGAAGAGCAACTATCACGACCCGAAGTCGGACCCCGCGAACCCCCGCTGGCTGGTCGTGGATGTGCGCTACAAGAGGGAACTGAAGCATCCGGTCACCCTGGCGCAAATCAAGGCGGACCCGGAACTGAAAACCATGAAAGTCGCCCAGCGCGGCATGCGCCTTTCCATTCAGCCGGTATCGGAACGGCACTACCAGCGCATCCTCGCGATCGCCTCGGAGTAGCGCGTTCACGCGCGAAGACCGCGCCGGCGACCGTCTTCGTCCGTGAACGGACGACTCGAAGCAGTCACACCTCCTTGACCGGGAGGAGGGCGGCGTCGCGCATGCCGTGGATGATCTTCTTGTCGGCGGGGCAGAAGGTGGCGAGGACCCCGCCGAGGAGGCTTTCATCGCCGTCGACGAAGTAGTAGGGGCAGAGGCGGGTGCGCCCGTTCATGGGGACCACCTCCCCCTGCGGGTTGAAGACCGGATGCCGGAGGCGGGCGGGTTTCCTGTATTCCTGGAGCAGATACAAATTCTCCGGCGCCCCCTCGAGGGCCTCGTTGATCCCGTCAATCCACTCCTCGCGCGAGGCGTCGCTCCCGTAGAGGACACTGCGCGCGCCCCATGCGTTCTCGTGGAAACCGCTGAGCTTCATGACAAGGTTGCGCTCCTTCTGGGAGGCTTCCCCCAGCTGTTCCCATTTGTAGATCGGGCGCCCTCCCACCGTGGGCGCGTCAAGCACGGCGTTTGGGGGCAGGTCGACCGGGTCCATGATCCAGCCCCGCGGGACGATCCGGTCGAGAAGCTTCCAGCTGGGTTTGCTCATGTTTTCGCGCCAGAAGCCGGCCAGCCGCGGATGATGAAAGAGGGCGAGGTTGAGCTTCTCCTCCTGGAAGTGACGCATGGGGGGGGTAACCGCCAGCGGCGAGCCGTCCTGCAGCATGCGGAAGATATGGTCTGCCACGGGGATGTTCTCGAGGTCGAAGAGTTCCCAGAAGCGGTAGAGGACATCCAGCTCCTCGGGATCGCCCTCGATGTCCGCACACAGCGTGTCCCCCACCGGGAACAGGTCCCCCGGGTGCAGGCAATAGACGCGTTTTCCCATTTCCTGGAGGCGCCCGGCCAGCCATTCCATTTCAGGCCGGTAGGTGGTCGCCTCGTCGGAGACCACAATGGCGATCAGCGGCAACTCCTTGTCCGGCCGCAGCGAGGCCATGGACTCGTAGAAGGCGGTGATCATCCTCCCCCCCGCCCCCACAATCCCCTCCTCGGACCGGTACAGGTCGTTGAGGAAGGCGGTGAGCCCAATCCCGCCCGGAACGGAATCAATCTCGGTAAGGGCGAAGCCCTTGTCGGTCATGAGCAAATCCGGACGGATCACCATCGGGTGGCTGCGCCTGACCTGGGAGCAACGGGCATGTTCAACGAGGTAGCCGGGCTTCCCACGGTCCAGGTAATCCGCGACCCAGGGAACCACCAGCTCGGCGTTGCGAAGGATGTTCTTCCCCTCCGCGGAGCGCATGTAGAGAAGCTCGGAAGCCCGGTAAAATTCCAGGCAGGCCTGCCCGATCTGCTCGATTTCCCGAACCTGCTTTCCGGTCAGCGGCCACGCTTCCGCGGAAATGCGCCAGGTCTTGTCCTCAAACAGGGCCTGCTTCGCGAACGCCTCCTTGAGTTCCTCAAATGTCCGTCCCCCTTTCATGTCAACCTTCGACCTTCGTCTTTCGACCTTAGACCTTCGTCCTTAGTCCTTCGTCCTTCGTCCTTCGTCCTTAGTCCTCCACCTTGATTTCCTTGTTGCGGCTGGTGGGGCAACCGGCGCGCAACCAGGAGTGGATGAAGCGGTCGAGATCCCCGTCCATGACCTGCTGGATATTGGAGGTTTCCACACCGGTGCGCAGATCCTTGACCATCTGGTATGGCTGGAAAACGTAGGAGCGGATCTGGTTACCCCAGCCGATCTCTCCCTTTTCACCATAAAACTTCTCCATTTCGGCCCGCTTGTCGTCCTCGTACTTTTCGTAGAGCCTGGACTTGAGCATCTTCATGGCGGTGGCCCGGTTCTTGTGCTGGGAGCGCTCGTTCTGGCACTGCACGACGATGTTGGTCGGCAGGTGGGTGATGCGGACCGCGGAATCGGTCTTGTTGACATGCTGGCCCCCCTTGCCGGAAGCCCGGTAGGTGTCGACACGGAGATCCTCTTCCTTGAGGTCGATATCGATGTCGTCATCCACCTCGGCGATAACATCCACGGCACAGAAGGAAGTGTGCCGGCGGGCGTTGCTGTCGAAGGGACTGATCCGCACCAGCCGGTGCACCCCGCGCTCGGCCTTGGCATAGCCGTAGGCGTTTGGACCGATGATCCGGATGGTGGCATGACTCAGCCCGGCCTCTTCCCCGGGGGCAAGGTCGTCCGTCTCCACCTCGAACCCGTTCCTCTCGGCCCAGCGGACATACATGCGGTACAGCATCTCGGCCCAGTCACACGACTCGGTGCCCCCGGCCCCCGCGTTGATGGACAGGATCGCGTTGTTCCGGTCCATCTTGCCACCAAGAAAACTCTGGATTTCCAGGTCGTCGAGTTCCCCGCGCATGGAGGAAAGGGAGTCGCGAATCTCCGCGATATAGCCCTCGGCCTCCTCGCCATCGGCGTCCTCGACCAGCTCCATCATCGTCCCCACATCCTCCAGCTTCTGGTGGAACCTGATGATGGGCTGGATACTCCCCTTCAAATGGCTGACCTCGGTGACGATCTTGTTGGCCGCCTCCTGCTTGTCCCAGAAGCCATTCTCGGCCATTTGCCCCTCGAGCCGGGCGATTTCCTCCTGGCGTTTCGGGACGTCAAAGATACCTCCACAGGTATCCGGCGCGCCGCGTGATATCCTCCAGTTGGGAACGGTATTCTGCATCAATAACCATGAAAGGAGAAGTGATGCAACTTCCGGAGCATTTCAAGCCAAAGAATGGGAGTTTGACCAACAGGCCGGAATCTCCCTGACTGGCGGAGACATGGATCTGCACGCACTGGCCATCGTCGGGGGAATCTGGCTGAGCCTGCTCTATTCGGCGACGGTGATGCCCGCGAGCGTGTGGGTCATCCAGTTGACGGTCTGCCGCGGCGGAAAGACGGGCCTGCTGGCCGGGCTGGCCATGGCCCTCGGGCAGGTTCCCTGGTGCCTTGCCGCCAGCCTCGTGCTGTTTCAATTCCCCGCGCTCTGGCAGGCGGCGGATCTCTGGCTGCGGGCGGCGGCGGCGGCCTTCGCGCTGTGGATGGCCGTCCGCAACGCCCGGTCGGCACCGGTCCGGATCCTGCGACTGGAAGTCCGGGAAAGCGGGCCAACCCTGTTCAGGCAAAGTTTCTGGAGGAGCCTGGTGATGCCTTGGCGGCTGGCCGTATGGGCGGCCTTCATTGTCTCGGTCAGCGTCCACCTGCGCGGGCCCGGCTGGGAAGCGGCCTGCCTGTTCACGGTCGGGGCACTGGCCGGGCAGATGCTCTGGTTCGCGCATTTCGTGGTGGTTGCCGTCCTCTTCGGCCGCCGGGTTCCGGAGGACATCTGCCTGCGCTCCATGAACAAGTTCCGGCTCCTGGCCACCCTGGTCGCCGGCGGCCTGGCCCTGATCATCCTCGCGCCCATCGGGCTGGCTTGACTTCCGGCAAGGCGCTCGTGGAAATAGTCCCCGCCAAAACCGGAAATTGCCCACCGACCTGGAAGGATTGAACCGCTGAGAAGGCATAGATCGCAGAGGCTCTGAATCCCTTTCGGGGAAATGAAAGCTCAACGGAAAAGGAAACCATAATGAATAGACTCCGCGCCCGCGGCGATTTCCGCGGTAAACCAGGATCCACCCATTCTCCATATACCGCACAATCATGATGACGGGTATTGTGGCAGGCAGCCTGATCGCGCTGTGGGCGCTGGTCACCGGATGCAACCCCCTTGCGGACGGGAACGGGGGCACAATCTCCGGGGACCTGGAGCTGGTGGCGGCCCTGCCCGTGGAAGTGTCCGGCCACTTGGAGCCCTCCGGCCTGACAATCTCGGAGGGCACGCTCTACGCCGTGGCCGACAAGGTGGGCACCGTCATCTACCGTCTGGAAGTCGGTGAGGAGACGGCCCGCATGGTTCCCGCCATCCCCTTTCGCCCGCCCGGCGGGGGCTGGATGGATTGGGAAGGAATCACCGTCGACAACGCCGGCACCTTCTATCTGGTTTCGGAGGAGCAGGGGCGGATTCTGCGGGTGAGCCGCGACGGCATCGCCAGTTGGGCCAGTCCGGATCTGCGGCCCGAGGGGCGGAAAATCGGACTGTTCACCAAGAGCAACGCGGGATTCGAGGGGATCGCCTGGCTGGGGCCCAACCATTGGTTGTGTGCCGTCGAACGGGAACCAAGGGGTCTCCTCGAGGTTCAGGGCGCGGACCAGTCCATGGAGGTTCAGGCCTCGGTGCAGGAACATTCCCCCTACAGCAAATTCCTTCCCCTTCTGCGCATTCCCGATTTTTCGGGCCTGCACGTGGATGGGGAAACCGTCTACGCGCTTTTCCGCAACGCCCACCTGCTGGTCCGCCTGGACCGGGACGGGGATTCCTTCAGGGAAGCGGAAGCCTGGAGCTACCGGCACATCGAAATTGATCCGCGCTGGGCCTTTCTTTCCCAGACCTACGGGCAGGCGGAAGGCCTCGTGGTACGGGGTCGCGACGTGTACCTGCTTTTCGACAACAACCGGGGCGGGCGCATGAGCGATCCGGCGGACAAGCGGCCGCTCCTCATTCTGGCCCGGATCCCGGAGGGACCCTAGCCCTTCAGCACCTCCTGGGCGGGCTCGAAAGTCAGCCCGAAGGCATCGGCCACGCCCCGGTGCGTGATGACCCCCCGCACGATGTTCGCCCCGGCGGCGATGCTCTTGTGGCGGCGGATCGCCCGGGCGTAGCCGAGATTGGCCAGTTCCAGGGCGTAGGGAATGGTGGCATTGGTCAGAGCCAGGGTCGAGGTCATCGGCATCGCGCCCGGCATGTTGGTCACGCAATAGTGGACAATCCCGTCGACCGTGTAGATCGGGTCGCGGTGGGTCGTGGGTTTCGACGTCTCGGTCGATCCGCCCTGGTCGATGGCCACGTCGACAATGACCGCGCCGGGCTTCATCAACTGGAGCGTTTCCCGGGTGATCAGCTTCGGGGCCTTGCCCCCCGGTATCAGGACACTCGATACAACCAGATCGGCGTTGGAAAGGGCGCGGCGAAGGTTCGCCTTGTTCGACATCATCGTGATGACGTTGGCCGGCATGACATCACTGTAATAGCGCAGGCGCTGCAGATTGACATCGAGAACATAGACCAGGCTGCCTAGCCCGGCGGCCATCTTGGTGGCGTTCATTCCGACGACCCCGGCCCCCACGATGACCACTGTCGCCGGCGGAACCCCGGGTACGCCCCCCAGGAGGATCCCGCGGCCGCCGTGGGCCTTCTCCAGGTACTTGGCCCCCTGCTGGATCGCCATCCGCCCGGCCACCTCGCTCATCGGGGTGAGAAGCGGCAGATGTCCGTCGCTGTCCGTGATGGTCTCGTAGGCGATGGCCACGGCCCCCGTTTCGAGGAAGGCCCGGGTCAGTTCCTCGGAGGCCGCGAAATGAAAGTACCCGAAGACGATCTGGTCCCTGCGGATGCGGGCGATCTCCTCCGGCTGGGGCTCCTTCACCTTCAGCACCATTTCGCACTCGCGCCACACCTCCGCCGCCTCGGCAATGCCTCCCCCGGCATCCGCGTATTCCGCGTCGGTGAAACCGCTTCCCTCCCCCGCGCCGGCTTCCACCAGCACGGTATGCCCACGGTCCCGGAACGCTTCCACACCGGCCGGCGTCAGCGCCACCCGGTTCTCGTCGCTCTTGATCTCTTTGACAACGCCTACCTGCATGTTGCGCAGTCTGCCCCCTCTTCTCCTCCGGGTCAATGACCTCCAAAGGATTTTCCTCCCCCAAATTCGGGGGTTGCCATTCCCGGGTGGCGTGGGAAATCCTGCCCTCATGAGCTCTCCCAATGAGGATGAACAAATCGGCTTCATCGGGCTCGGGGTGATGGGCCACAGCATGGCCGCCCACCTGATGCAAGCGGGTTACGAATTACACCTGCACACGCGAACACGTGCCAAGGCGGAGGATCTTCTGGAAAAAGGGGCCACCTGGCATGATTCCGCAGGCGCGGTGGCCCGTCAGGCGAGGGTCGTCATCACCATCCTCGGCTACCCGCGTGACGTGGAGGACATTTATCTCGGCCCGGACGGGATCATTGACAACGCCCCGACCGGAACCCTCCTGATCGACATGACCACCTCCAGCCCGGCACTCGCCAGGCGAATCCATGCGGAGGCCGGCAAGCGCGGCCTCGGCAGTCTGGACGCGCCCGTCAGCGGGGGCGATACCGGGGCCCGGGATGCGCGGCTTTCCATCATGGTCGGCGGGGACCGGGAGGATTTTGACAGGGCTTCTTCCATCCTGCAGGTAATGGGAAAGAACATCCTCTACCAGGGGCCGGCCGGATGCGGACAACATACCAAGATGGCCAACCAGATCGCCATCGCCGCCGGCATGCTCGGGGTCTGTGAGGCCCTTGCCTACGCCAAAAGGGCCGGCCTCGACCAGGATACCGTGCTGGAAAGCATCGGCGGGGGCGCCGCCGGCAGCTGGTCCCTGTCCAACCTCGGCCCGCGAATGATCAAGGGTGCCTTTGCCCCCGGCTTTTACGTCAAACACTTCCTGAAGGATATGGAAATCGCCCTCGATTCCGCACGAAAACTTGGCCTGCCGGTTCCCGGGCTCGAACTCGCCGAGAAACTGTACCGGAAACTGGCCAAGGAAGGCGGCGCGGACCTTGGCACCCAGGCACTGTACCGGTTGTACGACGAATAAACCGATCCCTCTCGGGCGATCCGGCCCGCTTCGGATAGATTTGGCCCTGTAAGGGGACATATTGCGTCAATATGCAGGCAAGGGAAGGAAATGTCTTCTAATCGGGACCGGAAAGGTGACAATTTACTGGCTATTGATGAATCCCACAGCCTGCCCCATGAAAAAGTCCATTCTTTCCCAGGTCATTTTATCCCTTCTGATGACCAGCCTGAACGCGGGTCTGGAAATCAATCCAGCCGCCATCACGGAGAGCCTGGACTCCGGCCAGGGCAAAGAGGTTCTGCTGACCGTGACCAACACCGGTGACGAAGCGGCGTCCTGGTCGGCGGAAGCGTACCAGGATGCCCCGGAAGGCGGAGCCACCGCCCTCGCCTCGGGAACGGATGCTTTTGGTTATCGCTGGACAGACAGTGACGAGCCGGACGGACCGGTCTTCGAGTGGGTCGACATCTCCGGCTGCGGCACTGCGCTCTTTCTCGGCGACGACGACTTCGCCGAAGTGCTCCTGCCCTTCCCCTTTGTCTTCTACGGTGAGGAACACACGAGCGTAAAGGTCTCCTCCAACGGGTACCTGACCTTTGGAGCCGACGGCACGGACCATACCAACGATCCGGTCCCATCGACCGCCGACCCCAACGCCCTCATCGCCGCGTATTGGTCGGACCTCGACCCGACCCTCGGGGGCTTCGTCGTCACCTGCCACGACTCCGTCAATGGCCGCTTCCTCGTGCAATACACCGACATCCAGCCTTTTGGCGGCGGCGAACCGGTCAGCTTCCAGGTCGTGCTACACGAAACCGGCGACATCACCTTGTATTACAAAACCGAAACCGGGATCGATATCCTGGCTGAAGAAATCACCATCGGCATCGAGGACGCCGATGGGGCCACCGGGTCCAGCGTGGCCTACAGTGGAAGGTATGTCTACAACAGTCTCGCTGTCCATTTCGCCTCGCCCACCTGGCTGAGCGTTTCGCCCCGCGCTGGCACGCTGGCGGCCGGCGCCACCACCCAGGTGAGCGTGCGGCTGAACGCGGGTGCCCTCGTCGAGGACACCTACACCGGGAGCGTGTCGATCACCGAAGAGGGGTCCGCGCCCGTCGAGGTCCCGGTCAGCCTCACTGTCACCGGCACACCCGTCATCGACGTGGAGCCCCCCAGCCTGGTTTTCGCCGCCACCGGCATCGGCGGCAGCGACGACCGCTTCGTCACCCTCGCCAATCCGGGCACCGCGGCACTCACCGTCAGCGCCATCGACTTTTCCAACGCCGACTTCAGCGTTGCCCTTGCGACGCCCTTCGAGATCGCTCCGGGCGCCGCGCAGCAACTTGTCGTCACCCACGCGCCCACCGTCACCGGCGCGGTCAACGCCACCGCCACCATCCTGAGCAACGACTCCGCCAATCCTTCCGTCGACGTCAGCCTCTCCGGAGAGGGCCTCGATCCCCCGGACATCGGGGTCAGTACAACGGTCCTAACGGCCTCCCTCGCCCCCGGGCTTCCTCTTTTGATCCCGTTCCGGATCAGCAACTCGGGAATTGCCCCGCTCAACTGGGAGAGTGTCCTGGACGGGGATGTGCCGACTGCACCGGCTGCCAACACGGGGAACGTCCTGGAGCCCGACTATACCCGGCCCTACGCAACCGACCGGATCATCGTGAAATGGAAGGATGAAGAACAGCTCCCGGCCGTAATGAGCGGCAGTCTTCCCGACCGCAGGAAAGCGCTGGCCGAGTCCGTCGGCGCCTCCCATCGCCGCCAACTGGGGAAGCTGAAAGCGACGGAGGTCTGGGACCTGAAAGGTAAACCGCGCGGCAAGGCCGCCCGGGCCCTCGAGGCCTACCCGGACAAGCCGAAACAACGCATCAAGGCCCTGGCCAAGTGGCTGAAAAAACAGCCGGAGGTGCTCTATGCGGAACCGGATTACCGGATCCAGCTTGACCCGCTGGAGGCCACCCCGAAAGGAGAAATCTCCGGTACCGAGGGACCCGGCAAATATCCGGAAGATCCCGCTTTCGGCCTGCTTTGGGGAATGGACAACAACGGACAGGAGGGCGGCATCCCCGATGCCGACATTGACGCGCCCGAGGCCTGGCTCCTCCAGACCGGGGCTCCGGAAATCGTGGTGGCCGTCATCGACACCGGGGTGGACTACAACCACGAGGACCTCGCCGCCAACATGTGGACCAATCCCGGCGAAATCCCGGATAACGGCCTCGATGACGATGGCAACGGATACGTCGACGACATCCACGGCTGGGACTGGGTGAGCAATGACCGCGACCCGGTGGACGACCACGATCACGGCAGCCATTGCGCCGGTACCATCGCCGGGGTCGGCGACAACGGGATCGGCGTGACCGGCGTCTCCTGGAACACGCGGATCATGGCCCTGAAATTCCTCGATTCCAACGGCAGCGGCTACCTTTCCGACGCCATCTACGCCATCGACTACGCCGCCGCCAACGGGGCCCGCATCACCAGCAACAGCTGGGGCGGCGGCGGCTACTCGCAGGCCATGGTCGACTCCATCCAGGCCGCCGCCGAGGCCGGGGTGCTCTTCGTCGCCGCGGCCGGCAACGACTCCAGCAACAACGACACCTCCCCCACCTACCCCTGCTCCTACGAGCTGCCGTCCATCATCTCCGTGGCCGCCACGACGCGCGAGGACCAGCGCGCCTACTTCTCCAACTACGGGGCCACCTCGGTCGACCTCGGTGCGCCCGGTGCTGAAATTTTCAGTACAAAGAAGCAGGGAACCTACGGCTACTTCAGCGGCACCTCCATGGCCACACCGCACGTCTCCGGAGCCGCCGCCATGGTCCTCGGGAAGAACCCCCTGCTCACTCCGGAACAGGTCAAGCAGATCCTCCTCGGCTCGGTTGATCCGGTCCCCGCCCTTGAGGGAAGGACCCTGACCGGCGGGCGCCTGAACCTCCGCAAGGCCCTCGACCAGGCTTCCCCGCCCTGGTTCACTCTGGAACCCTCGAGCGGGACCATCGCCCCCGGGGAAAGCCAACAGACCACCGTCGCCGTCGACGCCTCCTTCCTGCCCGCGGGCCTCATCGAGGGGACCATCTCCCTCTTCTCCGACGATCCCGACGAGCCTGTCGTGGAGATTTCCCTACAGGTCACGGTGCTATCCGCGCCGGCGCTGAAAGTGGAACCCGGGGAGCTGGACTTCGGGGACATCATCCTCGGGGCCTCCTCCACAAGGGATCTCGTGCTGGTCAATTCCGGCAACGAGACGCTCGTTGTCTCGGATGCCTCCACGCCGACTCCCGGCCCGTTCTCCGTTACCGGAACCTTTCCCCTCGCCATTGAGCCCGGACAACGGGCCGCCCTTCCGGTCACGGCAACCGGGCAGGCCGTCGGCGAGGCATCGGCTTATCTCAGTCTCAGCAGCAACTATATGCCCAACGCCAGCATCGGGGTCCCACTGTCCATGAACTGCATCGAGCCGCCGGTCATTTCCACCATTCCGCAACGGATCGACTTCAGTCTGGTTTCCGGAACCCGGTTGGTTGATCCCATTGTCATCAGCAACACCGGCACCACCGAGCTGGAATTTGAATTCAGCGGAAATCTTCCCGACTGGCTGGAAATCGGTCCGGATTCCGGCACCATCCTGCCCGGAAGCAGCGTCGGGATCGAACTGCAGATCAGCACCGGCGGCATGGGCGCCGGCCAGTACGCGGTCGCGCTCGAGTTGGAAAGCAACGATCCGGAACACCCGTCCCAGCCGCTCCTTGTCGTTTTGCAGGTCACGGACGGCCCCGTCCTCATCGCCGACCCGGCAGCGGTCGACTTCGGCGGGGTCTACCCCGGCTATTCAAAGGACCGCACCGTCACCCTGCGCAACGACGGCAACCAGACCCTCACCGTCTCCGCGACCTCGGTCAGCGGCGCGGGTTTCTCCCTGCCCTCTCCGTGGACCGGCAGCCTGGCCCCCGGCGCCTCCACCGCCCTTGCCGTACGGGCCAATCCCGCCGCCGCCGGCGCACTCGAAGGCGCCCTCACCGTCACCTCCGACGACCCGGTCAACCCGGGCCTCGCGGTGCCCCTGGGCGGCAGCGCCCTTGAGGCGCCCGGCCTTCTGGCCTCGCCCTCCTCCTTCAGCTTCGCGCTCAACGAGGGCGAGACCGACGGCGAAACGCTGCTCATCGAGAACAACGGACTGGAGACGCTCGAGGTCTCCCTCGAGGTCGTGCCCGAGGGCGGCGGCGCCTCCTTCGGCGAGATCCTCAGCACCATCGACCTCGACGAGGCCACAGGCGACGAAACCATTTTCGCCGCCGAGTACGCCAACGACCGATTCTACATCGGCGGAGCCAACCGCGGTCCCAACATCCCGCAGATTTACGTCCTCGACAGGGAGGGCAACTACATCCGCCAGTTCGACCTGCCCGGCGTTCCTGCAGGCTACAACGGGGCCTACGACCTGGCTTGGGACGGCACCGCCCTCTATGCCGGTTGGGCCGGGGGAATCGTCAAGTTCGACACCGCCGGCAATTTCATCTCCAGCCTGCCCCTGCCCGAGGAGTTTGACGTCATCGCCGGCATCGCCTGCGACCCGGAAAGCGGCAACCTCTGGATCAACGGCTACAGCGGTGATGTCCTCGAGATTGAGCAGGAAGGCAACATCCTCCGCCGTTTCACCCCGCCCCCGGTCGAGGGCCTCTACGGCATGGCCTGGGACGAGGCTTCGCCGGACGGTCCCTTCCTCTGGATCTATGAGATCAAGGAACTGCAGACCCGCAAGATCCACCAGTTCGACCCGGTGGCGGGCGCGTTTACCGGCTTCACCTTCACCGTCAACCCGGCCACGGGTTGGTCCGCCGGACTCGGCTTCACCACCGAGTGGGAAGAGGGACAGGCCACCCTCCTGGCCGTCACCCAGGCCGATGAAGACCGCTGGGTCCACGTGGTAAATATTGCCGACGTCCAGGGCTGGCTCTCGCTCGATACCTACGCCGCATCCGTACCGCCGTCCGGCAGCGCCTCCATCGGCGTCCTCGTCGACTCCGCCGGGGTCCTCGGCGGTCTCCACTCCGCCCAGATCAACCTGACGAGCAACGACCCCGCCAACCCCGCCCTCGCCATCCCGGTCGACCTGGATGTCACGGGCACACCGGAGATCGAACTGCCGGGATTGAGAATCGACTTTCCCGACCCCGTCATGCTGGGAGGCGATGCCAGTCTGGGTTTCCGCATCCGCAATGCCGGGACGGATAGCCTCTACGTCAGTGGTTTGACCGTGTACGGCAGCAGTTTCGACCTCGCCGATGCCTCCCCATTCACCCTTGCCCCCCAGGAAACCCGTGAACTGCAGATGGTCTTCACGCCGGAAACAACGGGTCTCTGGACGGGCTTGCTGGTGATCCAGTCCAACGATCCGGACCGGCCCTCGATCAACGTCATCACAACCGGTGAGGGAATCCCCGCCCCGGTCGTCGATCTCGACACCACACCGGTCACCCTCAACCTTCACGCCGGCGAGCAAACAGGCTTCAACCTGTCCATCGGCAACACCGGTGGCAGCCCCCTCGTCTGGCAGGCCAGCCCGCACGACGTGGCCACGCTCTCCGCGACCGCAGTGCCGGCAAGCCCGACCGTGCCCTTCATCATTCCCGGCGACGAGCCCGATTACGCCGGCAAGCTGGGTGGCGAGATCGGCGTCATGGCCGACTTCCTCGAATCCACCCCAAAGCCCGTTCCCTATGCCGACGGCTTCGAGGACGGGCGCTTTACCGACGACTGGTACATGTCCTACACCACCAGCAAGACGGAGGTCAGCAACGCCAGCGCCGGCGAGGGCACCTACAGCTTCCATGCCTACGGCGCCACCGAATCCGGTCACAGGAAAGGCATCTATCAGGTCTTTGACACCTGCCAACCGGACTACTTCTCCTTCCGCGTCCGCACCGACAACCTCGACGAGGCCAACGCCTACGTCATCCTCGGCGAGGAAACCTGGCAGTTGCAGAGCGCGGTCTACTTCTTCAGCACCCAGACCGGCCAGTGGTTCATGGGCGACGGGTATGACTCCATCCAGACCGCCGCAGAGGCCGAACGCTGGTATCTCATCGAGTGCCGCAACATCGACTGGACAGCACGTACCTTTGACTACTACATCGACGGCACCCTCGTGCAGCGCGACCTCGGCTTCCGCAGCCCGGACGCCACGGCGGTGAACCAGATTCACCTCTACAACTACCGGGCGGAGACCAGCGGCTGGTGGGACGACATCCGCCTGAGTGTGGACACCGCCGAATGGATGCGCCTGGAAACCGCCGCCGCCGAGACGGAAGCCGACGCCGAGACGGAGACCACCGTGACCGTCTCCGCCGGCTACCTCGACGCCGGCACCTATGAGGGCTACATCATCGTCCGCAGCAACGACCCGGCCACGCCGGACACCTCCGTGCCCGTCACCCTCAACGTCACCTCGGCGCCCGGCATCCACCTGCCGCAGACCGCGGTCGACTTCGGCGGCGTCGTCCAGGGCGGTTCCACCTCGGCCGGCCTCATCGTCTCCAACTCCGGCACCGAGGCCCTCACCATAAGCGCACTGACCTTCTCCGACCCGGCCTTCTCCAGCAGCCAGACGCTGCCCCTCACCCTGCAGCCGGGCGAGCAGACGGTCCTTCCGCTCGAATTCACCGCCGGGGCAGTGGCCGCGTACTCGGGCACCCTCACCCTCGTCTCCAACTGCCCGGTCGCCCATCCGGAAATTTCCCTCTCAGCTGAGGGGCTTGCGCCACCGATTATCTCGACTGATACCACCCCCATCAGCCTGACGGTGCCGGCCGGACAGGACGCCGCCGGCTCGCTCGTGATCGACAACCTCGGCGCCGGCGACCTTGAACTGGAGGCCTTCCTCTTCACCGAAGCCGTCAGCGGCGGAGGCGCCGCGCCAGCCGGAGCGGGAGCGTTGACCGCCGGCGGACCCGACAACTTCGGCTACACCTTCCGCGACGAACGCGACGCCGACGGGCCCATGTACCAATGGGAGGAGATCGCCGTTCCCGCGGGCGGCGGCGGCACCGAGGTGACCCAGCTGACCGGCTTCACCGCATCCAGCGACTCGACCCAGAACGACGACGCCTACGTCTGGCCCTTTGACCTGCCTTTCGACTTTCCCTTCTACGGCATCGATTACACGCAGATCGCGGTCGGCGCCTACGGGGTGACCTATTTCGAGGATGACGGCTTCGGCTGGTACACGAAGGCCCTGCCCACCGACAACGTCGCCACCGGCCGGGGCACCAACACCTTCATCGCCACCTACAACGACAACCTCGATATCCTACCCGGCGCCATCTACATCGACAGCAGCCCGGAAAGGACGATTATCCAGCACTACCGGGTGACCAGCCTCTTCAGCGAATGGGCCACCTTCCAGACCATCCTCTACCCCAACGGCGACATCCGCATGCAGTGGTACGAGACGGGCCCCTGGCTGAAGGGATCCACCGCCACCATCGGCATCCAGGGCGACACCAGCAACGCCCTCCAGTACGGCCGCTGGGGCAACCTTGTCGAGGATGGCCGCTGCATCTACTACACCCACCCGGGCAACCCCTTCCGCGACTGGCTGCGCTCGGACAACCGCACCGCCACCGTCCCGGGCGGTGGCAGCCACACCCTCGACGACACCGTCCAGGGTGAGTTCCTCCTGCCCGGCGCCTACCACGGCCGTATCGAGCTGCGCTCCAACGACGCCGGCCAGCCGGTCGTCTCCATCCCCGTCACCGTCACCGTGACCGATCCCTCAACCGGCGGGCTCGCCCTCATCCGCAACTTCACCGCCCTCGTGCCGGAGGGCGGTGCGGTCGTCCTCAACGACGGCAACCTGCTGGCCGCCTCGCCCGTGGCCGACGACGACGCTATCGTCTACACCGTCACTTCGACCGGCGACGGCCAGTGCCTCCTCGACGGCAGCCCGGCCTCCTCCTTCACCCAGGCCGATATTGCTGCCGGTCTCGTCGCTTACGAGCACGACGGCTCCGACACCAGCGCCTCCACCAGCCTCGGCTTTACCATCAGCGACGGCGTCGACACCATCGGGCCCATCGGACTCACCCTCAACGTCGGCGCGGTCAACGACCCGCCCGTCCTCACCGGGCCGGCCGCCTTCAGCGGTGTCGACGGCCTCTACAGCGCCCTCGACGGCATGAACCTTGAGGACCCCGACATCAGCCAACCGGAAGCCCAGTGGTCCATGTCCCTGCAGGTGGACCACGGCAAGGTGCGGTTTAACTACGTTCCGGGCGGGGTCAACTTCTACGGTGGCGACGCCGTCCAGAACAACGACACCGCGAACGTCTCCGTCCAGACCTGGCTCTCCCGACTTCAGGCCAACCTCACCACTCCCGGCGGCATCGAGTACACGCCCGATCCCGGCCATACCGGTTCCGATACCCTAACCGTCACCGTCAACGACAACGGCAACACCGGTACCGGACCAGCCTACCAGGTTGTCATGGATATCCCGATACAGGTCTATTCAAGCGACCTGGAACGATGGCGCCATTCCCACTTCGACGAGGCGGACCTCGCCGATCCGCTCCTCGAGTCCTCCCTCTGGGGCCACGGGGCCAATCCGGACTTCGATGCCTGGGAAAACCTCTTCGAGTACCTCCTCTCGGGCGATCCATTAACCCCCGAACCGGTCCCGCTCATCGAGTCCGGCTACGACGGGGTGCACCTGTGGATGCGCTTCCTCGTGCGGCACAACCACTCGCCCGTCAACTGGTGGGCCGAATGGAGCCCCGCCCTCGACGGTGGCTGGTCCACCGCCGGGGTCCTGACCACCCCCATTGAGGCCATGGATGACCATGACCTCATGGAGGTGAAGGTTCCCATGGTCGACCCGGGCGGGAAGTTCTTCCGCCTGCAGGGGCAACCGGAGTGATTTGTTTCAGGACCGGCGACGACGACGGATCAGGAGCAGCATCAGGGAAACCATGCCCGTCCAGACCGCGTAGGTCGGCAGCTCCGGCACGATCACGAAGGCCTGGTCCATAGAGATCCCGGTTTCCGGATCAATGATCTCGATTCCGCCAATGAAGTAGTCGGGCCATGACCCGTCCCTGGCAACGGAATCGTCATTGAAGTGGTCCAGGGAGGTCTTCCATCCGAAATCAAGTCCGGATTCCTCCACGACCACATGGATCTCCAGCCAATAGATCGTGTCCTTCTCCTGGATAAACCAGTTCGGATCATCGATCTTGATGTTGTACTGGAAGTACTCAAGGTGATCCGACTGTTGCCAAACACCTTCCACAGGATCAAACCAGCCCTGGTCCCCCGGGAAGGGGCCGGCTATCTGTTCGGGAAGGATTGGCCCGGTCTGCCAGAAATCGGACAGCGGGACCTCGGGAATGCTGTAGCCGTTGGGACCGTTCGGATTATCCGACCAGATGGTCAATTGGATGTTCTGGATCGTGCCAACAATACCGTTACGCCAGGAGCCCCAGAAGTGGATATCGGTGATCGGTCCGCTTTGGGTGCAACGGAAATCGTCCGCCACGAAGTTGTTGTCATCGACCTTGACGTCCCACCCGGTCGGATCCGGAAGCTGCGGATAATGCATCTTGTGCGGATCCCCCGGAACCCAGTCGGCCTGGAGGGATAGGCAAAACAGGCCGCCGCTTGCGGCCAGGAGTGTGATAAACTGCGAGAATCTCATGTTGTTCCTCCTTTGGTTGAAGTGACTCGCAATGGAACTCCTTAACCGAATGAAGGAAATTACACAAGACTCGCACAAAATTACCCTGTTTTATAAGGGTGCTGTATGGATTGCATTAGGGTAGCAGCGGCGGCCGTACCCATGTAGGGCAAAGATTTTGGTCATTACCCCGGCGAAAGGCTCCTTCCGCCGGGGTTGAGCTTATGGAATCAAGCGATCAGGAGCGCCGCCTGCGGACGATGAGCAGGGCCAGCGCCAGCAGCCCGCTCCAAAGGGCCACGGTGGCCGGTTCCGGCACGATCACGAAGGCCATGTCCAGGGAATCGCTTGTTTGCGGGTCGAGCAACTCGAACCACGGATCAACACCCGGAAACAATGCAAAGGTGGCGTCATCGTTCCAGTGATCCAGACTGGTCTTCCAGCCGAATTTTCCGGGAGTATCCACATGAATATCCAGCCAATAGATCATTCCTTCCTCCTGGGGAAAGGCCAGGGCTTCTGGAATGTACACATTGTACTGCCAGATACCCTGATGGTCGGATGGAATGAACATAAAATCAGGCTCATACCATCCCTGGTCTCCGCTTTCCGGCCAGGGTATTTCAATATAATCCTGGGTGTTCCATTCCCAGAGCAACGGTCCCGGCTGGCTCCAGGGATTGGGTCCTGCCCCGGCCGGAACGTCGGCGTGAATGCTCAGGTGGATGTTATCAATCGGCGAAACCAAGTCCCCTTGCCAGGATCCCCAGAAGTGGATTTCCGTGATCGGACCGCTCCGGGTGCACAGGAAGTCGTCGGCCACGACCCACTGGCCGCTGACATCAACGTCCCATCCGTTCAAATCCGGAAGCTGCGGATAGTGCATCTTGTGCGGATCCCCCGGAAACCAGTCGGCCTGGAGGGACAGGCAAAACAGGCCGCCACCCGCGGCCAGGAGTGTGATAAACTGCGAGAATCTCATGATATTCCTCCTTTGGTTGAAGTGACTCGCAATCAAAATCCTTATCGAAACGGGGGAAATTACTCAAGATTCGTATAAAATCACCTCACACTATAAGGCTACTGTATAAGCCAAATAAGGACTCATTGGCCGTCATCACCCGGCAGGAAACCGGCGCGGGTGCGGGTGGCGGGTTCGGGCCACTCGAGGAGGCCGGCTTCCCTGTCCCGGTACATCTGCCAGAAGAGGATCCAGGGATCGAGGAGGGATTCCGCACCGTCGCGGAGGACTTTGAATACAAAGTGGCTGTGGTCATGGGCCCCGCTGAGGACACCGGCGCCTTCGGCATACGCCTGGCCGGCCTTGAGGGGCGTGTGCTCGGGAACGGTCAGGCGGGTCATGTGATGGCACTGGAGGATCCATTCGGAGCCGTCCGCCCACTTCCGGTGGCCGCGCCAGCGGTTGTTGTTGTGGCCCATCTGGAGGGAGTTGAAGAAATAGTGGTCATCGATACCGATGGGTGCCCAAATGGGGGTTCCGCGCCGGTGGTTGATGTCGAGGCCGCCATGGGCGGCGCAGCCATAGTAGGGCCCGAGCCAGCAGTCCTCGCCGTTGTAGCAGTCGTTGATCCAGAGGCCCTCGGGACGCAGGGGGCACCAGGGATGGACCGGGTCCGGACAGATCCGCCGGGAGGCGTCCTGGACGGCAAAACGAGCCTGTTTTTGCGGCGCGCAGGCCCCGTGGGTCTCGGTGAGGAAACAGAAAATATCCTTCACCGCGTCGAACCAGATCCGCAGACCGTCGATTTCCCAAGGTTCGTAGAAGCTGCGCCAGGTCGGCACTTCCCTCTCGAGCCGGTGCTCCTCCCCGTTGATGCGGAGGACGCAGTGGAAGCGGTAATAGGTCCGGGCGTTGGCGAACTCCACCTGCGGTTCCGGCAAGGTGGTGAAGAGTACTTGCGCACCGGTATCGATCAAATCGATACGGCGGGAGCTTTGATCGGAAAGCACGAATTCAAGGGATTCCCCCTTGTCGAGTTCGAATGGACACAGCGTTTCTGTGGCTTGTAATTTCACGTAGACGGGATTAACCCAATAGCATGAGTGAGGAAACGACAATCTGGAACTTCAGGGAAAGACATTTCGACGGCATCGGGACGAAGATCGTCCGGCCTGAAAATCCACTCGCCGGGGCGGCAGCCTTTTCAATCGAGGTGGAGCTTTGCCCGGAGGCGGGCGGGCCGGAGGAGCAGCGCTTTCTGCACATCCAGGGCGACGACGGCAGCCGGGCCCTGCTGGAGCTGCGCGCAACGCCGGATGGCTGGTACGGGGACGTGTTTGTGCACTTTCCGAGCGGGGAGCGATTCCTGAATGATCCCGCCCTTTTGCACCCCTTTGATGAATGGACAATCATGAAACTTTCATACACGGGTTCAGAGCTGCGCCAGTATGTGAATGGGAAACTGGAGCTGACCGGGGAGGCTCCGAAGGGAGCGCTGGGTCCGGGTGTCACCTCCGTCGGCATGCGCTTGAATGACATATCCCCCTTCAGGGGAAGGATCGCCGAAGTGCGCATGACACGCGGTCTTACCACTTGAGGCCGTTCTCCTTGAAGAGGTCCCGCAGGATGCCTTCCAGGGCGTTGTAGGAGAAATGTCGCTTCGCCAGCACGAAGTTGCGTTCCACGGCGGCTTTGCGATACCCCTGCACCAGCAGCAGTTGGATAACCTGCGGAACGGCATTGCGGATCATTTCCGGCGGTACCGTGACAAGGTTCCGGGCACCCCGCGGGCCGAGCTCGCCGCCGAGGGAGACCACCTCGAAGCCGACCGGCTTCAGGTCGCTCAGGTAGACCGGGTATTCGTAAATCACTACGGGCAGCTTGGCGAACAGCGCTTCGATGAGCTGGTTGCCCCACCCTTCCCAGTAGCTGGGGTACGTCACAAAGTCCGCCGCGGTGTAGGCGTCCCAGAGCGAATACAGCTTGCCGTTCACATCGCTGCCGCGGCTGTGCTTGACCCGCTCGCCGCACCAGATGATTTCGACTCCGAGTTCATCGGCCTTGGCCTGCAGGGCGTCCGGATAGCCGCCGCTCAGCCCGATCCCCTCGACGTAACCCGCGCAGAGCAGCAGGATCCGGTTGTCCGGGCCGAAGGCGCGCCCGTCGTAGAGCGGTGCCGTTTCCATCCGCTTGCGGTTCTCCGGCTTCTGCAGCTCCGCAATCAGGTCGATGGCCAGCTCCACCCCCTTGCGGTCAAGAATGCGCGTCGCCTGCAGGAAGACGATGTCGTTTTCATCGATACCGAGTGAGGCGCGGAAGTCACGGTTGTAGTCATCCTTCACCCATGGCTCCTGTTCGAAATCAAAAACATTGGGCACCACCCGCGCCTCGACGCCTTTGCGCCGCTTAAGTTCCGCCTGGGCGATCCGGTTGATGACGATGTGGCGCACGTTCGGCGCCACCGGCGGGGCGTAGCGCTCGTAGAAACGCACCACTTCCTCGCAGGTCGGATACACTTCCCCGCTGTCCTCCCACCAGAAGTCGTGGTTGTGGCAGACGGTCTGGATACCGGTCTCCTTAATTGCCTCATTCAGCGCCAGCATGCCCGGCAGGTTGTAGCCGACCGAGACCAGGTTGTTCGGAAAGATGAGGTCGAGTTCATGCTCGCGAATGAACTTCAGCATGCCCGGCTTGATCCGGTCGGCCTGCTCGCGCACTTCCCGCATCAGGTCGGCCGGCGTGGCGTAGTCCTTCAGCTCGCGCGTGGCGTTCTGCAGGATCCTCTGCGTGACCGGATCGAATGGATACAGCTCCGGAATATACTCCCCGCCAGGCACGTCCTCATTGCCGGCGAGGTAATAAACCCTATGCCCCGCACGCTCCAATACCCTCCTGAACTTGTCCACCTCGAGCGAGACGCCGTCCGTCCGCCCGAGCCGGTGCTGAATGAATCCGATGTTGGCCATGGTCAAAAGATACTCCAAAGCCCCAAGGCTGGAAATGCCAATATGCGACACACACCACCTGCCAACTCCACTACGATGCTATTCTTCTCCTCGTTGGGAATCATTTGAACTTCAATACACTTGAGCCCGGGGAGTTCAAGGTCGTAAGGGATGGATGCAGGAGTAAGCGGAACAACCCGGATTTCGAAATTGTCCGGTGAACACACTTTCAGTTCAATTTGCTCGCCTTCCTGCCGCAGAAAAGCCCCTGTGGCGCATGGCTCGACATCGGCAAGCGTAACCAGTTGCCAAGTCAAGGTTCGGGTGGCCGATGTAGTGACAATGTCATCCGTGATCCGAATACTATTCTCCGACAGGCGCTGGAAAGTCCGAAAGGCAGAAGCCAGGTTACCTCCATACAACGACGTCAGGTCGAAGGTAAAAGCCGGTTGTTCCGGATCAAGATCCTGGGAGACAACCAGCGCCCGCCCCTCGGCAAGATGCTTTTCCCCGTTCACGGTCAGTGCGCTGTGGCCAAAGTTGTTGTGGGCGAGCAGCTCCCAGCGGGGGGAGTCCTGGCTTCTGTTCCACAGCCCTTTTGCCCCGATGGCCGCCTCCACGGCGGTGTAGTCCAGTTTTCCCGGGTCGACCGCCCAGCGGATTCTACGCCACTCCAGAATGAAGGAACCGGCATCCATGTGGGCGTGGTTGTCATCCGCGCTGCCCCCCTTGGCAGCGAGGTACATGCCTTCCTCCGTTTCCGGTCGCAGCACGCCGACAGGTGCGGGTCCGTCGATTACCCACGCGCGGGGAAATTGCAGGGGTGGCAAATCCGCAGGCATATTGACCAAGTTCACAAGATAGAAGACCGACATGCGGTCGATCGGTTGTGGTTCATTGGAAATGGCCTCCGGGAGCCGCTCCCAAACCCGCTCCGGTAGTGATTTTCCAAGCACAGGTACAAACCATGCCAGCAGGCCGATATGGTCGTACTCCATGAACCCTCCTTTGCCCGAATCAGCGTAGTTGTAAAGATCCCCGGATGGACCACCCGTCAGCAGGCTGAAAAGGGCGGATTTCCTGACTCCCGGTGCATTGGCCACGCCAAAGTCGGTCCCGAGCGCGGTCCGGTACGCACTGAGGGTAAGGGTGAGGAAATCGGTCGCGTAGAACCAGTAGGAGGGACCCTCGTTGTAGGCACCTTCCGGAGCGTAGGGCTTCAGGCCCAAAGGGGCCTTTGCCACGCTTCGCTGCAGGACCCGGGTTGCGATGTCGGGATGGCTTTCAAAAACCGCAAGGGCGGCGACGGCCAATCCGCCATGGCAGACAAGGTTCCAGTTGTGGTGGGCCTCGATCCACCAGTTGTCGGGGCCATCCCCAAGGCTCGGCAACAGTGCCTTGTTCAGCAAGGCGTCCTGCATCCTCTTCCGTGTTTCGCCCCCGATGGCGTCCCCGCACCAGTCCAGCGGAAGGGTCACGGCGACCGCCATCTCCGCCACGTCGAGGAAATGGGAGGGATTCCAATCCTCGAAGCTGCACAAGGACAGCAATTCCCCTTCAAGGCGCTTGAGATAGGCGGGATTTTCCTCAACCAGATAGGCAAGTGCGAGCGCCGTGGTCCGGCCTACCGCTTCCCTTGAGACATACAAAAGTCGCCTCCCTGTCAATTGGCGGGTCAAGGGCGGCTCCTCCAGAAGGGCGTCCGCCTGTCGCCGGATCATCCGGTAAGCAAGCGCCTCCGGACCTTCCGTGCCGCGCTTCGCCCGGATGGCTTCCAAGACCTGCGGGGTAAGAATTAACCGCGGATGTTCCGGGCGCAGGTTAGCCTGCACCCATTCACGGCTGACAGGATTCTCCGCCCGGAACGGCTCCGCTCTATTGGCATTTGCGCTCATGCTGAATAGTAGAATCCATACCAGCCAGTTTATGTAGTTGGCCATCCGGGAAACAATACGTGAACACCTGATATCACGATATGCCAATTTGCGCCAAACGGTACTCGCACCTCGCGCATTCTATCAACCCCAAAGGACAACTCTTCTTTTCCATCATTTTCAGGCAGGACCCGGCCTTGATCAATCAACAGCGAATCCGCAGCCTTCCTGGTTATGCCGAGCCTAAGCCCTTGTCTTGACGCCGCACATAAAACACATAATATGTGCGTCATGAAGAATTTGACCTTACGAGTGGATGAACGCTCGCTGGAGCGGGCGCGGGAAGTGGCGGCGGAGCGGTCGACCTCGGTGAATGCGCTGATTCGGGAGTATCTGGAAGAGCTAGGGAGGCAGGCCAGTCGGCGCGAGGCGGCGCGGGCGGAACTGCTGGAGCTCTGTCGCGAGTCAAAGGCGAAGGTGGGTAGCATGAATTGGAAGCGGGACGAATTGCATGCGCGCTGACAGTTTCATCGACACGAACATTCTCGTCTATTCGGTTGACGGATCGGAAGCGAACGCGGGAAAGAAGCATGCGGGAATGGAGCTATTGCGGAGCGAGGATTTTGGCCTGTCCGCGCAGGTGATGCAGGAATTCTACGTGACGGTCACGCGCAAGATCGAGCAACCCCTTACGCCGGATGAGGCATTGGCATACCTGGACCGGTTTTCAGTCTTCCCGGTCGTTTTGACGGACACCGGTCTGGTGGCAGAGGCCATCCGCAATTCAGTCAAGTACCAGCTCTCCTACTGGGACGGGGCGATACTGGCGGCGGCGGACCGTCTTGGGGCGACAACCCTATACTCGGAGGATTTCAACCACGGTCAGAAGTACGGGGACGTCCGGGTGGTCAATCCGTTTGAGGATGGTGAGCGGATCGGGTAGAACTCACTCATTCAGCCACTCAAGCTTTGCGATGGCCACACCTCCCTCCACAGGTGTATGGTACCCGCGCCAGCCGCAGGTGGTGATATACCACTGGCCGTTGTCGTCCTTCACCACCTCCGGGGCGTGGGCATGGAGTTTGGCGATGACCAGCTCGTCCTCGTTGTCGCCGGTGTACTCGCCGAAGTTGGTCGGGTCCTCGGAGCAGAAGACAAGGGTATTGTGGTAGTTGTGGTGCTTGCAGTCGGTATAGGTAATGAAAAGATAATACAGGCCTTCGTTTTGGACCACGCAGGGCGACTCGGTCGCTCCCCACGGTGGATTGTACGGCGCATTGCCGGATGTGCGCAGGGCGAAGCGGATGAATTTCCAATTGACCAGATCGGATGATTCGAGCACGGAGACCACGCCGTAGCGGTTGTCGTCGATACCGGTGATGTACATCAGCCAGCGGCCCTCCCCCACTTTGAACACCATCGAGTCCCGGTGACAGGAATCCAGCGGGGCTCCCGTGATCGTCGGCGTGTGTTCCATCCAGTGGCCCAGTTCGAAGGAGGTTGCCATGCGCATCGGTGACGGGCCGTAGTGCATGTAGTACCGGGGCCCGTGCTGGATCACCCCGGGAGCCCATGCGCGTACCCCATTGTCGCAGACCTTTCGGAGCTCCTGCATCGGCTCGTTGCCCCGGAGCTTCCCCGCGGCATGCACGAAGTAGCGTTCGCATTCGGCATAATCAGCGCCCTCCTCGGCGTGGCTGGTGATCCCGAACAGGTGCCAGCGGCCGTTGGTGTGACGGATGAGCGAGTGGTCGTTTACGTAGCGGCCGAATTTTTCGGGTTTGAAAAGCAGGCGCCAGTCGGAGGCGATGGTGGGGATCAGGGGAGGTTTTAGC